>NZ_JARVRU010000158.1:0-24661 GCF_030209535.1 Lysinibacillus sp. fls2-241-R2A-57 | reverse complement strand
ATTATACTTTATAAACTCCCAATTCTCTGTGTCCATTATTTAGACTAACATCAAAATCACTATTAGAGGTCCCTACCGAATACAAATACTTTTTAAGAGAAGCTGGCATTACACCATTTTTCCAATCAGACTTTTTTGAATAAACTTGAGAAAAGCCATGTCAGCACTAATTATGCTACATGGCTTTTTTCCTCTAAAGTTATTACAAATCATCAAACCTGTTATCTTCTTCACATCTTCTGGAACTCTGGGGAAAAGGTTCTTTAACTGTGATCACTATGTTAGAATGAAAATCAGAATGAAGTAAACATTACCAATAATGTTATAGCTTCCAATAAAGCAACAAAAAGGGGATGAGAAATAGTGTTTCCAATCTTTTATTCCATTGGTTTGCTAATCGTATTACCTGCGAGCTTTATTATTTCACTATGGAAAGCTCCTTTTAAAAGTAAACTGGAATGGTTGTTGGACTCATTGGTAACTGCAGCACTAATTATTTGGTTATTTCAAGCAGGAAACTGGAGTTGGGTCGGATATTATGTTCGCTTTCTTTGGTTAGCTCTCTTGATTGTCACTGTCATTTTTTCTTGGAAAAGGGTAAGGAATTTACCGTTTACAATAAAATATACACTAAATCAAAAGTTTTCAATTGGTATTTATATTGTCCTTATTTTGGTTTTTGGTACGTATAATGCTTTGGTCGTAAAAAGCTATACAGTAGCTGAAAAAGGAATTGAGTTATCTTTTCCACTTAAGAATGGCACCTATTATGTCGGACAGGGTGGCAATCAGGTGTTAATGAACTATCATCAAGACCATCCAGGTCAAAAATATGCTTTAGACATTTTAAAATTAAATACGCTTGGAACCCGCGCAAGTGGACTTTATCCAGGAGAATTGGGTAAGTATCAAATATTCGCAGATGATTTGTATAGTCCTTGTAATGGAAAAGTAGTCAACATCCAAAATGATTTACCTGACCTCCCTCCTCCTAAAGCTGATCCAGAAAATCCTGAGGGAAATCATGTCGCCTTATCATGTGAGAACTATGATGCTACCGTTTTATTAGCTCATATGCAAAAAGGCAGCATAGTGGTGGTTGAAGGAGACAAAGTAACGTCGGGCCAATTACTTGGGAAAGTAGGAAACTCCGGAAATACAAGCGAACCACATTTACACATTCACGCCGAAAAGGACGGGAAAGGTGTACCGATCACATTTAATGATCGATTTTTAGTGAGAAATAGTTTGGTACGATAATTTTAACTTATTTCTTTTTCTTGTTATATTACCTTTATCAGCGGTCGTTGGAGGTTTTCGGCGATTGTTATAACTTTATCAGCGTTACTCATGGTTTATCGGCGATTGTTATAACTTTATCAGCGATTACTCATGGTTTATCAGCGATTGTTATAACTTTATCAGCGATTACTCATGGTTTATCAGCGATTGTTAATAGTTTATCAGCGATTTAAAAAGCGCGAAAAATCAATTTAATAAACTTTGATTTCTCGCGCTTTTCTAATGTGAAATTTTATAATTTTGCTTTAAAAATATACTTATGCCCTAACCTCATTGAGCATTACAAATCATCAAACCCGTTATCTTCTACATTAACCTTCACATATTGACGAGAACGTTGCTCGAAGAAGTCTGTTTTCCCTAAGTCAACATCCTCGTAAGCTTTAACCCACTTCAATGGATTTTTGCGATAGCCTTCAAATGGACGCTCGACGCCAAGTTGATTACAACGAACATTGGCATAGAAGTGCACATAATCATGGACATCTTCCACATCAAGGCCATCAATTTTATCGCCAATCACTTCATTGGCCCAATCGACTTCTAGTTGTACAGCCTCACGGAAGATTTCCTGCACACGTGCTGCTCGTTCTGGCGTATCGTATTCAGGATATTCCTCTAATAACTCTTGATAAATTTTCACAAATAAATCAACATGTAGCTGTTCATCGCGGTTAATATAATTAATCATCGTTGACGTTGCCACCATTTTTTGATTGCGTGCTAGATGATAGAAGAAGGCAAAGCCAGAATAGAAGAATAAGCCTTCTAAAATCACATCATAAATAATCGCCTCTAGCATATTGTCAACAGTTGACTCCTCTGAAAATGCACGGTAGCCCTTAATAATAAAATCATTACGTCGCTCTAACACTGGCTCCGTACGCCAAAAGTCAAACGTACGATCTTGTTCATCTTTGTTCACAATACTTGATAGCACATAGGAATACGAGTGATTATGAATAACCTCTTGCTGCGCTAAAATGATCATTAGTGCATTTAAGCTTGAATCTGTTAAATAATCTGCTACTTTCCCCGCAAAATCAGTTTGCACACTGTCTAATAGCGCCAGTAAACCGATAATCTTTAAGAAGGATTCCTGCTCAACTGCTGATAGCTCAGGAAACTGCTTCACATCATTGCTCATATTAATTTCAAATGGAGTCCAGAAGTTACCTAGCATTTTTTTATACTTTGGATAAGCCCAGCTAAAACGCACATCATCCCAGTTTAAAATGTTAGAAGAGCGTCCGTTCACAATGCCTGTTGAACGGTTAGGTGCTTCTTTATCCATAATTTGTCGTTTAGTAATTGTTGTCATTATTTACTTCCCCCTAGCTAGCGCAAGACTCACATTCTAGCAATTCTACAGATGTCGAGCGCACATAATACGTCGTTTTTACACCGCTCGCCCAAGCATTCATATGCAGTGCCAGTAAATCCTTCGCCTTAATCGTATTTTGAACATATAAATTAAGCGAAATACCCTGATCGATATGACGTGCTCGTGCAGCATTTTGCTTGATTGTCCAATTTTGATCGATGAAATAAGCAGATTTATAATACCAAGTCGTCACTGGTGATAAATCTGGTACAGTTACTGGTATTTTGTAATCCTTCTTCTCCTCTGAATAACTCTTTTGGAAAATAGGATCAATCGTTGCCGTACTGCCTGCTAAAATGGATGTCGATGAGTTAGGTGCAACTGCCATCACATAGCCGTTGCGCATACCTTTTTCAGCAACTGCCGCACGTAATGCATTCCATTTATCACTGTCATAGCCACGTTTGTCAAAATAAGCACCAGTATGCCAATCTGAGCCCTCAAATAATGGATAGGCTCCTTTTTCACTTGCCAAATCGTTGGAAGCACGAATCGTTAAATACGCAATTTCCTCATATAGCTTGTCCGCGAATTCTACAGCATCCTCAGACTCCCATTGAATTTCTTTTAAAGCTAATAAATGATGCCAGCCAAATGTTCCAAGTCCAATACCACGATAGCGCAAATTCGTACGCTCTGCCTGTTTTACTGGAATTGTATTTAGAGCAATAACATTATCTAGCATACGTACTTGAATTGGAATCAAGCGCTCTAAAACACCAGCCGGTACAGCTCTACCTAAATTAATGGATGATAAATTGCATACTACGAAGTCTCCAGGCTTGCGACGTGTAACGATGACATCATCTTCTAAAGTAATAGACTCAAATTCAGTTGGTGACATGTTTTGGAAAATTTCTGTCCTTTTCTTCAACTAGGTTCGCTAGACCTAATCCGTTCTCTTATGAACTGCTGTATATCACTATACAGAGGAGACTATATCATCATCCTCAGCTCTACCTGAAGGATGCTCCGCTTTTCCCTTTATGAATTATCCCTATAACGGGCCTCGCTTGAGGGGTACTCTACTCGCTTCTTCACTCATGTTTTTCAATGAGTTATGCTTTCGATAGTCGTTAGGCTTTTACTTTTGATTAACTAATTTAATCAAAAGATTTAGCACGGTAGGTTATCACATTGTGACTTTCCCCGTTTAACGGAGTTTTCGACAACCATTTCTGATTGAAGGTGCTACTATTAACACAAATTACTTGAGTAAACCATTCCTTCATGTTTATTCGGATTCATGCGGTTTACTTCATCACGATAGAACATAAACGGCACGCCTGTTTCAAGCTGTGAGCGCATAATACGCTTCATAATATCGATCGCCGGTACGACTTCACGGCTTAATAAAGGATTGGCGATACATTCTGCATATTTTGTACGGAAGGAACCGTCACCTTTTTTCTCATCATAGAAATCCTCTAGTGAGTAGCCCATAACCTC
Source organism: Lysinibacillus sp. fls2-241-R2A-57 (assembly GCF_030209535.1). NCBI lineage: Bacteria > Bacillati > Bacillota > Bacilli > Caryophanales > Bacillaceae > Lysinibacillus > Lysinibacillus sp. fls2-241-R2A-57. The sequence continues at coordinate 20,526 of NZ_JARVRU010000158.1, read as the reverse complement.
TCGTACTTCATGTGGGTCAAATAAATGCCATTCCCCGCGCTCTTCAACTGTCTCCATAAATAAATCCGGTAAGCATAGCCCTGTGAAAATATCATGGGCACGTAAACGCTCATCCCCATTGTTTAAACGTAAATCTAAAAACGTAAAGACGTCCTTATGCCAAACATCTAAATAAACAGCAATAGCTCCTTGGCGTTGACCAAGCTGATCGACTGAAACTGCCGTATTATTAAGCTGTTTAATCCAAGGTAATACGCCACTTGATGCCCCTTTAAAACCTTTAATAGATGAGCCTCGGCTACGAATTTTGCCCATATAAACGCCAATGCCACCACCGTATTTCGATAAGGTTGCAACATCTGTATTTGTGTCGTAAATGCTTTGTAAACTATCATCTACTGTATCGATAAAGCAGCTAGATAACTGTCCATGTGTTTTCCCTGCATTCGATAATGTCGGAGTGGCTACTGTCATATATAAATTGCTCATTGCCCAGTAAGACTCTCGCACCTTTTGTAAACGATTTTCTGTTTCATCCTGCATCAATGTCATCGCAATGACCATCCAACGTTCCTGAGGTAGCTCCACTGGTGTTTTCGTATAATCACGGACAACATAGCGGTCCATCAATGTTTTTAAGCCAATATATGTAAACAACTCATCTCGACTTTGTTCTAAATAAGAAGCAAGTTCCTGAAGCTCTTGCTCACTATATTTTGTTGTTAAACTTTCATGATACAAACCAGCCTCTGTATAGCGTGCTAATTGTGCTGGGAATACCTGATAAACATCTTTCACTGAAACGCCGCGACGCATTGCAAATTGGTCATATAATTTTTCTAAATAAATTTGCGCTGCAACAAATGTCCAATATGGCTCCTCTTCATCAATTAGGCTAAGCGTTTGTAAAATCATCGCATCTGCCCATGCCTCAAATGTGGCATTGTCATTTTTTCGTAGCCATCGATCCGATAACCTTACAAAACTTTCAAGTTCATCCTCCGTGTAACTATTCTTTAACTTAGCAATTTGCTGTTCGATTTGAATTGTCATATACACATACTCTCCCTTTCTTTCTACAACAACACAAAAAGCGATCATGCACCCTCTATCGGTTGCGTGATCGCTGTAAAATCGGAAATGGAAATGAAGGACATGCACACAAAGAAGTGAACAAATCTCTCGCCTCCACTTCTCAATCCCCGAAGAATGTGTTGTTGTCTCGAACAAATTGGCAGGTCTCCTGGCTCATGCTTCCTCCAAATGATCGCCTTCCCATTTTTAACAGTGGCCTCATCATCATTTGTCAGCACTTACAGTTGCGGGGACAGCTTCGGCTTAAGATGCTCTTTTTCCGAATTCCCTTTTAAACCATATTGGTACCTCTTGTCCAAAATACTATATATTGTGTTTTAACTCCTAAACAAATCTAACATATTGTGTTTGTTGTTGCAATAGGCGTTTTGCCCCTTGAATTTTTTTAAGTGCTACTTTTTCTCGAAGCAAGCCCTATTACAATGCAGTTTTACGTAGTTTTTCAAAATTTCTAGGAAAAATATTTTGTGCCAGTTGCTCTTTTTCTGGATGTACTCCTAGTAAAATGACTGCACATGGGCCAGCCGTTTTCTCAACATCTAGCGAACTTTTGACCTGTTGATTGCCAAAAAGGCGGGTAAATTCTGCTTGCAGACCTTTTGATCCTACTGGCCAAACTTGCTGCACGATGTCCTCTTTCCATGCCTGAAAAACAGGCTGTAGCTGTGCGACATCCTCAGGCTGCGCAAGGACTTCATTGCCTACAAGTGGCAGTCCATATGTATACCAAATAAGTTGTTCATGCTTAGTTAGTGTACGTTTCTGCTGTTCTCCAAGCATCGTTATAGACAAACCTGATTGTACAGTTGGCATATTGGACTCAGTGCTACCGTCTATTTGCGGACAAATAAGACCAGCTTCATCAAAAACTTGCTGAATGCCTGCTACATACCGAGACCATGCCGCATCCCCTGAAAAATTAGCGAGTAGGACATGTGTTGGTAAAGCATTTGCGGCAAGCTGCTCTAAAAAAGTAACACGTGCTGTCAAGTATGCCGTTAGTTGATCTGAGGCTGACACAACATCTTGTGGTTTTTCACCAATTGCTGCGGCATTATCTGTCGTAGCAATGAGCTCCCCTATTTTTATGGCATTTCTCAATGTAATCGCCCTGCCTTACGCACAAATACTTTAGATAAAATTGGCATTGCAACTGCAACGATGATTAAATTAATCAATGTTGCCAGCGGAAGACTCGTAAGAGATGCCCAATAAAATGCCGGACTAATGATAAAGTAAAACGGTAATGGTGCCACAACGCCATTTAAAATAAGTGCCACAGGCCATTTCCAGAAATGCATTCCTTTATTATGCATAATCCCGAAGATCCATACAACGATAAACATTTCTACTGCGATAATAATATGGAGTGGTCCTAGTGGGAAGCCAGAAGTTAAGGCTGTAATAAAATGCCCAATTACCCCCGCAACCCCAGCCAATACTGGAGATAAAAATACAACACTCAAAAATGCCGGAGCAGAGTCCAGCGCAGCAGTTGCAATAAATGTTGGAATTTTAATCACTGCACCAACTGCACAAATTGCCGCTACCATGGCAACGAGTGTCAATTTCATTAACCTTTGTCGATCCATTCCATTTCCTCTTTTCTTTTTATCTTTGACGCTTCACTATAACGTGGAGTTGATTTCCATCCGACCCTGGGCGTCCACTCCTCGTATTAAAAATTCTTCAAGACAAATATCACGTCATTTAATTTGTTCCCCGATACCGTACCAAATGCGTACGACATGTTCCGCTTCAGCAAATAACGCCTGGTACAAGCGCCCACATGTATCGCGTAATAATCGTGCCTGTTTTTCCATCGGCACAACCCCACGTCCCATATCGGTCACAATTATATACAGTGCACAATTTTCGTCAAGAGTCTTTAGTCTTGTCAAAATGGTTTTGACAAGGGCCTCATCATCCTCTAGATCTTGTGTCACGAGCCACTTTTCTAAGTTTTTAATAACAAGTATATCACTGGCAGGAATGTCATCAGGTACATAGCCATCTACTAGCTCAACTTTTTGATCTGCAAGCAAATTCATGACATAGTCGGTTTTTCCACTATAAGCTCCTCCGATAAAGACATGCATCTTGCTCCCTCCTCCCAAGCCTTTCTTGAAAACGTTAAAGTGAACATTTTATCATGCGGCGTATGATACGTCCAAAATGGTTGCTCAGTTGGTGCAAATGCAACAAGCAGTGCTCGAATGACTCCACCATGAACGACGAGATGATAAACATCTTCATCTTTGGATAACGCTGTAAACCCTTCCATAACACGCGCACAAAAGGCATCAAAGCCTTCCCCTTTTGGAGGCGGTGATTGTACCGGGTCATCTAACCATGCACAATAACGATGATCAGATTTTAACTCCTCATATGTTTGCCCTTCAAATTCACCGAAGTTCGACTCTCGGAATCTCTTATCTGCCATGTAAGTTGCGTTCGTAAAATAATGGGCAGCTGTTTCTCTACAGCGCCGTAAATCGCTACCATACACCTTTGTGACATCTTTATCTACAATAGTCAGCGAAGATACATCTGCTAATGATGAATCTGTCCAGCCGATATAACGCTTTTCCAGATTTTCCTTTGTTGGTGCATGTCTCATTAAGCGCACAATAACAACGTCACCCACAGCACAACCTCCATTCCTTCAATTGAAGCACCGAGTAAATCCCCTGAAACACCACCAAAGTTGCGCACTGTAAATTGTCGAAAGACTAAAAAGGCAATCGCTAATACAGCAATCAACACGAACGGAACAATGGAGAAGCCTATGACAAACAATAAGCTAGTATACGCCACAACTAGTGTGATAAGCATAAAGCATATAAGCAAACTCGGTTTAATATGTGTTTTAAAAAAATAAGCAAGCCCTTTTTCTTTTGAACACTTTAGCGACATAAAATAAAAGCTCATGCCCACACGCGTTAATAAAGGAATAAAAATCAACATCCAAAGAGCTAACTTATGCTGCACGAATAGTTCATGCAATACGACGAATTTACTAAGCACTAAAAATAGCACCGAAAGCACACCAAATGCACCGACACGTGGATCATCTAAAATTTCAAGCCGCTTCTCCCGGTCCCGATACGAAAAATAAGCATCCCCCATATCGATAAATCCGTCTAAATGTAAACCACCAGTAAATAAAGCGAATAGTCCGACAACCAAAAAGGAAAGCAAAACCTCACTGCTCATCGTCCATTCTGTTAAACCATATATCACCGCTGCCACTACGGTGCCCATAAGAGCCCCTAACCACGGCAAAAAGGCGAACATCCCCGTAATGGTTGCTTTGGATAAAGGAATTTCCTTATGTACCGGCAAAACTGTAAAAAATTGAAATGCAAGTTGTAGGCTATGCCAGAAATTTTTCATCGTCTTGCCTTCCTTCTTTCTATTTTCAATGTGCGTTGCATTATTTCCATTTCTTTACGATACTATAATTTATTTCATACGCCTCATCTGCTATAGAAACGAACCATTGATGTAAATTCCCGAGCTTTTGTCGGTATAATTCAACTTCCTCGCTTGTATATGGAGGCTCATCAAACAATTCATTCGAGACGACAAAAAACGTCACCCTCTTCTCAAGTAACGTCTTTACTGCTTTTTTTAAGACACGGAGCTTCTCCTCTAAACAGCCTGGTTGATCTACACATGGCGTACCCGTGTCAAAACCGTCATAAAAAGCATTTGTCAGCCATGTCGTGACACAGTCCCATAACACGACATCGCCATCGGTCAGGCTTATCAATGTATCAGCGATTTCATAAGGTGCTTCTATCGTAAGCCATTCAATATTTTGTGCTTGTCTATCTGCCTGATGACGCAATATTCGCTTCTCCATCTCACGGTCCATCGCTACGCCAGAAGCAATATAAATAAGTCTTTGTGCTTGCATGAACTTTGTTTGATAGTGAGTAACAGCCGCTTTTTCAGCAAAGTGGGATTTACCACTGCGTACTCCCCCTGTAATGAAAATCAGTGGCAATAGTTACGCCTCCTATTTTAAATGTTGAATGTTACCAATATCTTTAACGAGCCATTGTTGCTCTGATCGTTCAATAATCGTTACACTTGTACCATGAATGAATGGCTCTGCCCAAAGCTGATTAATACTTCTGCCTAAAATAGCGTTAACCGTGCATTTAATCGTTACAGCATGGGAAACAATTAACACATTGTCCTCAGGGAATTTTTCTGCAATTTTTTTTAACGTAAACATTGCTCGTTCAGTTACCGCACCGAAGCTTTCGGTATGAGTTGCTGTGAATTGCGCAGGATAATCGGTATATAATTCATAGTCTAAGCGATTTGTCCTAACGATGTCCTCGACCGTTTTACCTTGCCAATCTCCTAAAAAAATCTCGCGTAATTCATCCGCATAGTAAATGGGAATCTGTCGATCACCTACAAGAATATCCAGCGTTTCCTTAGCACGACCACTCGTACTGCTAAATGCTGCTGCAAATGAAAATTCACCTAAATGCTCGTGCAGTTTTTCTGCATGTAAAACACCATTTTCAGACAATGGCGAATCTAACCACCCTTGTAGTCGATGCTCTTTATTCCACATCGTTTCACCGTGTCTCACTAAATAAAAAGTTGTCACCTTTCTCACTCCTAATTCGCATTAAACCATGCCTGTAAACAGTTTTTTAAATAAGTCATGGCCACAATATCTTTAATCCCGATACGGAACCATTCACCATGTAAGCCCATAAAGTTTTTTGTATGGCGCAGCACGACGCCCTTTGATAAACAATATGTAAAAAATGTATCTGCTTGCTGATTTTTAGGCAGCGCAAAACATACATAATTCGTGACACTATTCGTCACCTGGCAACCATTTTCTTGTAAATAGCTTTGTAGCAATTCCCGCTGTGTTGTTGCATAGGCAATCGCCTGTTGACAATAATTTTGTTCATCTAAACAGCCTGCCCCTATAACGAGTGCAAAGGCATTCAAATTCCAATGCGGTAAAATAGACTTTAACTCAGCAACAACGATAGGACTTGCCACTAAATAGCCAAGGCGTAACCCTGGAATTGCATACATTTTTGTCATCGAACGAACGACAATCATATGAGGATTTTCGACCACATATTGAATCAATGAATAGGCTTCATCGACCCAGTCAATAAAAGCCTCATCAATGACAAGCTCGCAATTGACTTTTGCACCGTGCGTCATTAATTGTAGGAGCTCCTCTTTATTAGGAAGCACCCCCGTCGGATTATTCGGTGTGCAAATATATAAAGCATCTGCGTTCGCCATCTCTCTTTGTAAACGCTCCATCGGCAATGTGTAGTGAACAATATCCTCTACAATAATCGGCACAATTTCAGCGCCTGCTGCTCGTAATGTTCGTTCATATTCTGAAAAAGAAGGATGTACGATAATTACACGTTTATTTGCATAACGTCTAGCTAAAACACTAAAAAGCTCTGATGCACCATTGCCTAGTAGTATTGAATCTTTCTGTACATGATGAAAAGCGGTCACCTTTGATAAAAATGGCTCACCATCCGGATCTGGATAGCGTTGAATAAGCGGAAAAAATGTCCGCCAACGTGCCTCAACGAATTGAGGTGGTCCAGCCGAATTGACATTTTCACTAAAATCATACACCTCTTCGGGCATGTTAAGCCCTAGTTGATGATAGACATTTTGCGGATTTGCTCCGTGATTAGGTAATTGCAAAAATTAACACCTCCACTGCTAACATAACAAGAGTAAAGAGCAAAGTAGCAATACGCATATGAATAACAGACTTTGCAATATGCTCTTTTGTTAATGGAACTAATTTTTCGCCCATTATTGCACGATAAGAAACGACACCTTGATATGTATTTTTCCCACCTAGCTGTACCCCAAGTTGCACAGCTGTGGCTGCCTCTAAGTAACCACTATTCGGGCTTGGGTGCTTTTTCGCATCCTGTGCCCAACGTTTTAAACGGTTACCAAGTGATCTATTTGTTTCATTTTTAGTCCCTAGTACCATCAGTAAGCCTGTTAACCGGCTTGGAATAAAATTCAATACATCATCTAGCTTTGCAGAAAACATACCAAAATCTTTATATTTTTCGTTTTTATAGCCAACCATAGAGTCTAACGTATTGACAGCCTTATAGCCCCATAACCCTATTGCGCCAAATAAAAAGGCATAAAATAATGGAGCTGTTACACCGTCACTCGTATTTTCTGAGACCGTTTCTACAACACCACGAACAATCTCATCTTCGTCAAGCTTCTCCGTATCACGCCCAACAACCCAAGAAAGCTTCACACGAGCCTCAGCAAAATCCCCTTTGACTAGCGGCTCATAGACAGCCATCGCGGCCTCCTTCAAGCTACGCTGTGCTAGTCCTATACCAATTAGTAGCCCCTCCATCAATATGCCAAATAATGGGCTAACCTGATAACTTAGTAGCATAATGGCTGTCACAACAAACATCGTTGTACCAACTACAGCGAGCGCCATAATCATGCCGCGGAGTTTTCTCATTCTTCCTTTATTCCACAATTCAGTTTGAGATTGAATGAGCTTTCCAATCCAGCGAACCGGATGAGGCATTTTAGGAGGATCACCCACTACTAAATCAAAAGTAAGCCCGATGATACAGGCAATCATCAGTGCCATCATAAAGGATTCTCCTCTTTATCTTTTTTATATTTTTGCACAGCTTCTCGCATCGTTTCGTAAACACCATGGCCAATAACTTTCCCAAGCATCGTAATCGGCCCTGCATATTGATGGTAGTCGCCTTCCTCCGTCGAAGCAATCAACAAACTATCCGTTGAAGTACCTGTAGCTTGTGTGCCTGTTGTTGGATCTGTAATGCCCTCATCAAAGAGTGCCTTAACCTTTGCCTCTGTCGTAGAGATCATCGCTTGAAATAAAGCTTCATCCGACAATCTCCCATTTATAAGAACCCACGTATTGATGGTACCTGCATGATATTGCTCCTTGCGATGAAAAGCACGCGTTATATCTACGGCATTGCCAAGTCCAGCTGTAATCATAATGACAAGATGAATGCCTTCATATGTAAACTCACGGATTGTTGCATACCTGGCATAGACAGCCGTCATCATCGCAACTGTCTTATCAACGGGAAAGCCCTCTGACTGTAAAAATAGTTGTAATTCTAACTGCGGTTTTCGTTCATCATACGTATAGGGCACCGAACGATTCATCATATGTGTATAATAGCCAAAGCCCGGATTATGTACGGCTGAAGATACGACCTTCATCGGTGAATCTGTTCGGACGGCAACATAATGGTCAGAAATATGAATATCGCCCTTGCGAAGTACTGACATGATCTCGCCTCCTATTCAGAAAATAAAAAAACAAATTCTTACAAAGAAGAATTTGTACTGTTGATTTTTAACTTAATCATCTTTCCCCAATTTAAAACTTTTGAATTTTCGCACAGCATCGCAACTTCATAATACTCAAATTATTTATTTTTTTTGAAATTGTATCATAAATTCGCGTTTTAAAACAGTTCAATTTCGAGATATTCCGTTATTGCTTTTGTTTTAAGTGTTTAAAACGAACAATGGATCCCGCAATGATAAATACCCAGCCAATCCCGATATAGACAAACTTCATTGTTTTAGTCGAGGCAGGTAAAATATCCATGATCGTTAAACAAACAAATAGTATGCCAATCATTGATAGAAACATACCAATCGATAATTTTTTCAAAAGTAAAACCTCCAATCTATGTACGCCCTCGATTTTACCGTATTCCCGTGAAAAAGAAAACACTAATCCCGTTCAAGGATTAGTGTTTATTTACTTAAACTCTCACATGCGCAAAAAATTCTTCATAAAGCGCCTGTAAAATTTGATTTTCGAATTCTTGTAGCACACCGAATACTAAACTAACTTCAGATGAACCTTGATTAATCATCTCTATATTTGCACCTGTTTTTGAAATAGCAGTTGCAGCACGTGCCGCAAGACCTGTGTTATTGCGCATACCTTCCCCTACGATAACAATCATAGAGAAACCATGACGCATTTGCACGTCATCAGCATACAATTCATGTTTCACACGATAAAGAATACGCGCTTCATTTTCTGGTGTAATTTGATTTGAGCGCATAATAACAGAAATATCGTCTAAACCAGACGGCGTATGTTCATACGAAATATTTTCATCTTCTAAAATTTGTAGAAGCTTACGTCCAAAGCCTACTTCACGATTCATCAAATACTTTGACACATATAAAGTTGAAAAGCCACTGTCTGCCGAGATACCTGTAACTGGACGACCTGTAGCAGAGCGTCTTGGTACGATACGAGTACCTGGGGCTGATGGATTATTTGTATTTTTTATGTTAACGGGCACCCCAATCTTGTAGACAGGCATTAACGCTTCATCATGGAACACTGAAAAGCCTGCATAGGATAATTCGCGCATTTCGCGATACGTAATTTCTTTAATTTCCACTGGATCATTCACGACTTTCGGATTCGCAGAAAACACACAATCCACATCCGTAAAGTTTTCATAAAGCTCTGCTTCAACAGCTGCTGCTAAAATAGAGCCTGTAATATCAGAGCCACCGCGGTCAAACGTTCGCAATATGCCCGCTTTAGTGTAACCGAAGAAACCTGGGAACACAATAATTTCTTTTGTATTTTTTAGAGGTGCTAAATTAGCATAAGCCTCTGGTAATGCATACGTGCGTTCAGGTAAATCATTGACCACTAAACCATCTTTTGGACTTACGTAACGAGCCGGCATACCGATAGAATTGAAATACGCTGCGATAAGCTTCGCGTTATTATCTTCCCCTGCTGCTTTCATGCTATCGATAAATAATTCCTCATTCGATTTATCGCCTTGCACACGTTCACGCAAATCTTCAGCTATCACGCCACAAATTGTATGATCTAACTGCAAACCATCTGCAATCGCCTTAAAACGATTCACAACTGTTTGCACTTTCTCTTCCACATCTTCATTTTTTAATGCTGCCATTGCTAAATTTATTAATAAATCAGTTACCTTTATATCATCACCGGAGCGTTTCCCTGGCGCTGAAACGGCTACGATTTTACGTGCCGGATTAGATTTTACAATGTTTGCTACTTTTTGAATTTGTTCTGCACTTGCTACAGATGTTCCACCAAATTTACATACGATCATATCTATCAAATCCTAACTTTTTAAATTAATTGTATTTCTCCACAAAACAATTGAATGTACACAGTGTACAAATTATCGCTCTCTACGTCAATACAATTTAAAAAATTCACGCAATTTACCGATAGAATATGGACAATTTCCGCACTGTTTGATTTATTATACGGATTTCGTATGAAATAGTTAAGGTTTTTACAAATTTTTTTTGTAGAATTCACATAATCGTACAAATCTTAGTCTGAACTAGCTTAAATCATCTAAAATACAGGATTTAAGTGATTGATTAAAACAATATAACATGCCAAATCGATCCAACTTAACCATGTCATTTTGACAATTTTTTTGCAGCCATCTTTCCCTTATATATTGTTTCCATTTTGGATGAAATAGAAGTACTTTTCTTCTATATTATTTAATGAAAACGCTTCATCATTATCATATGCAGAAAAAATTGTGATGTTTGTGCTATTCGCAATCGATGAAAGTCGCTCACACTTCAAGTTAATTCACCTTTTTGCGTTGGTATTTGTTTCTTTTCGCGGATATCTCTGCTGCGCGCGGATATCCGTTCTCATCCTACACGTTTTCTTAACAAGATAGAATTTGATATTTTTAATGATGAAGATGAGCCTCACGGATACATTCATGAATTTATTCAAACAAATTTCTAGAAAAAAATATTCCCTATTTCTCTTCAAGCATGAAAGAGATCCTCATCGATATTGTTTCAAACGGGATTAATTGCACGCAATCAGATGATAAAAAGCGGACAGTTCCACTTGAAATGGCTATCAGAATTTTTGCCACAGCTTTTCTTGAGATGCTTGTTTGGTGGTTAGAAAACGATATGCCATATCCACCTAAATTTATGGCTACGCAACTAATGAGCATTTCAGTGAAGGGTCCTTATGTAGACAACCCTTTTGGAAGTTAAAGCTTAAGAAAATTAAAAACACCCTTCTGTAAAAAATGTCCATTACAACATGTCCATTTTCCAAAAGGATGTTTTTTATTATAAATGACACACAAACCAAAACGTTATTTCCCTTTTACTATCGTTCTTTGAGCCTTTTTAATGATTCTCTCAGTAGCCTTAGTTGGAGATTCTTTTTGCCATTCATCACAAAGGTTTTTTACCCACTCTGGTTGAGTTTTGCTAGCATCATTTAACCAGTTACCGACAGAATCTTGAACATACTTTGACGAATCTGATTTTAGTAAATGTAGAATAGGAAGTACGATTTGCGGTTCTTCCTTTAATCTTTCAATATGCTTTGTCCATACTCCGCGAGGACGGATTGATTCTAAACTGAACCTACGAATGTTTTCATCTTCACTTTTCGCCCACTCTGCTAACAGGTCTACGCTATTCTCAATATTTGCTGAAAGGTCTTCCCTAATTGACATCCAAGCAATTTCTCGGACACCAAAATGATGATCTGCTGCGAAAGGTCGGATATACAACAATTTCTCCTCTAAAGAATAATCGTTGTTTTTATTCATAAATGCTGCCCAACATCGGACACTATCAGATACATGTTCGGAGCAAACTTTGATTACATCCTCTTTTTTAGTAGCACTTTCATCTATCATGACTGTATCTAATAAACTCCCTATTAAACGTATAGCCTTCATTCCCGTTTCGACTTTTTGCTTCTCTATCTCAGTTAGTACAAATTCTAATTTTTCTTCTAGCCCTATTGTTGGTAGAACATTTTTGACTAAAGAAATATGGTTAACAGCTTGCCATTCCATTAAATTAACACTCTCTATTTCCCCTTGATTCAACAACATTAAAACATCATTTGGGATATCGCTAGCCTTTCTAGCTCCCTTTCTATTTAAAATATCTTCTTTTACAACCATTTCATAACCCCCTGAAATTTTATTAGATGTCTCTTTCTATATTATTTTTTCTTACAAATTATTTCCACTATTAAAAGTGCAGCACCTGAGATAAATTTCTTCAGATGTGTCTATTAACGATTTTATCTATTATCGTCCTTTCAGAAATATCTCTTTAAATTGAAACTAAATGCTTATAGCAAAAATTTCTAATTTTTTTAGAATAAATACGAGGGGTGATACTTTGTCAAACTTCATAAGCAAATACGGAAAATATGTAGTGCTACTCATTTTTATATTTGTATTAATTTATTTTGGAATCCCAGATTTCGTGAAGCCTGTGTTTGTTTATGAGTATCTTGTATTTTTCGGAATAGCTTATTTATTTGCTATTCTTCAAGATTTTTTTAATCCAAGTGCAAAAACAGATATATTACTACGTGTAGCCATCATCATTAGTTCGCTCGTCATGCTGATTACATCCATCTACTATAAAGCCACGTTCTCGGTTGTATTTTCTGTAATAATGTTCGTTGCGATAAGTTTCTCATTATATTTAGCAATCAAGCATAACAAAACTAACAAGCAACTGGATTAACCCTTTTGCTTGTTTGGCTTGATGATTGGGGAGCGATCTTTTGGCATTAACCTCATCACTACTTGAATACGATCTAATTTCGATATTGATATCGAGTGGCTTGATAGAGACACCTATGATACGATTACAAAATAAACAACTTCATTTGTTTTTTTAACTTTAGTGAAATCAAGTGAACAACAACTTAAAAGGATGATAATCAATTGAGTAACGAACAAAATAACAGTAAATTTATATACACATATGTACATCATGTTGACGAATATGATTTGTGCAGAATGGAGATGCGTTCATTTTTTAATCTTGATTCCCAATCAAACTATATAATAAGCCCTTTTAAAATTGATCCAAGCCGTAGTCCTTTTATACAAGACAGACTTGAAGTGCTATATGAAGAAAATAACATAGAAAACATCAAGACATTGGTGAAGGATTTAACAGTAAAGGAAACAACTTTTAAAGTAGTTTGTTTAAATAGTATGGATATAGGTGAAGAGAAGAAAATTCATCTGCCAGAGCGTCGATTGTTAGAACGCGAGGTAGGATTGTGCATCGATGGCGAACCAGAACTAAATGAGCCTGAAGTTGTATTTGGTCTTATTTTAATAGATGGAAAATGGTATTTTGGAAAGCATATGAAGAGTGAATCCATTTGGCATAATCATTTACACAAGCCACACAGTTATTCAACGGCACTAAGTACTAGAGTCGCTCGTACTGTTGCAAATATCGCAGTTCCTCAACCTCAAAATATTCGTGCGATTGATCCTTGCTGTGGTATAGGGACAGTAGTAATTGAAGCCCTTTCCATGGGGATTAATATTGAAGGGCGAGATATGAATTACAATGTTTGTCAAGGTTCCAGAAAAAACATCTCATATTTTGGGTTAACAGGCACCATTACATTAGGTCCAATCTCCGAGGTTAAAGAACATTATGATGTCGCAATAATTGATTTACCATATAACTTATTTACGCATACATCAACCGAAGATCAATTTAATATTCTACAACATGCTCGACGCATTGCCGATAAAGTAGTTGTCGTTACAATTGAAACAATTGATGACTTGATAGTAGATGCAGGTTTTGTTATAGCAGATCGATGCATTGCTAAAAAACAATCATTTTTACGTCAAATTTTATTATGTGAATAAAAACACGAACTTTCTATCTTTGAAGAAAGTAAATCCAATGCAAGTACTGAAATTATCAGTGTGTGGAAATATAGCAACCATCTTAGCAATAATCCATGCCTTTTGTTCATCACATATACTTCATTAATTAATTGTAAGTAATGCGGATAAAAAATCATCTTTCACTCACACTAATGGTGGAGGTGAGATGATAATGGGTAATAATAAACATAAAAATAATAAAACTCAAGACAACAAAAAACAGCAAAATCAAAATCAAAATGCTAACAGAGAGCGTGAAAACAGAGAAGAGTTCGCTGAGGAAGTAATCTTCAGTCGTAATCAAAATGAAAATAAACGTTAGTCGTGATATCTAAATTAATTTTGAACTCCCCCCCAATATTCACTTTAGAAAAAGGTGTGTATTGGGGCTTTTCTTATTATGAAACCATCGACCACGATCCATCTCTTTCAATTTCTTAAAGTACAAAAAACCCGGGTGTGTTAATCTACATTTCATTAACACACCTTTATCTTCTCTTAGTATAAAATTACATACAATTCCAATTTATATTTAATTAAATGTAGTTAACTCTTCTGAAATAGAATTTAAAAAGTCTTTCTCAAACACAATATAGTATTGACCATCTATCGTTTCCGATTTCATTCCCTCACTTAAAGATAACGATTTTACAGAATCAATTTCTATTTTATTCTCTAACAAATGATCAATTGATGTATTGGCTTCTATTTTAGTAGTAAGTTCTTTTAATTGTGTTTGTGGGATTTCGTTTTTTGTTTTATTAATAACAGCATGAATGAGATTTAATAGGTTTTCTTCATCGAATTCGTATCTTTTCCCCTCTGTAGCAGCCATCATTAATGCCACAATCTCTTCGCCATTCAAATGATTCGTCCCCTTTTTGAATTCAAATGCCACTCTAGAAATAGCTCTTACTCGAATATCTTCTGGCAAGTTGTAATCTATACCATTCACTGAATCAATCAGCGTTGAAAAGGTTTCTAAATCCATAACTGCATAATAATCAATTGTTAAATCAAATAACTTAGAAACTGTTGTTCTTACACTTTCAGCTCCACCCGAACCGTCAGCATAAGCATATGACAATTTATCGTATGAAGTAATTCCAGTACTCTTATCCAATATCGGAACATAAGTATCACGAGGGATAGACAGAACTTTCACCATCTTTTTATCTTTACTATAAGTAATTAAAAGGTTAATAGGTATTCTATTATTCTCATCTTTCACCGTAAATAGAGTGGTAAAAATCTCGTCTTCTTGTAATACTGTACCGCTTGTATCACTTCTGTTATATTCTTTATTAACGTTTCCAGGAAGAATCGATGGAATAAACAAAAATATACACAAGCCTACCACTAATAAAGAAACTGTAAGTGGAGCGAATTTTTTAAAAGAAGAAACAAGAGATTTTTTCTGCGTATTATTATTCTTCTCTAGTTTATGAATTTGTTCAAATACTTCATTACGGTATTCTTTCGTAAATCTTAGTTCTTGATCAGACGTATTAGAAAATTTATCTCTTAATCGCTTATCTTCCATTAAGTTCTTCCTCCTTAATCATCGGCTCTAATCTTTGTTTTGCTCTTCTTAATCTAGTTTTCACTGTATTAACTGGAATATCCAAAACTTCGGCAATTTCCTCTGTCTTTAATGAATCATAGTAGTATAGATAAACCACTTCCCGATACACTTTCGGAAGAGAAAAGATCGTATCTTTTATTTCAGCTTTATTGTATTTATCGATAACTGTTTTTTCTGTTGATGGTAATATTGACTTTGCTGTTTCATTAATAAAACTTTTTACCTGTACCATTTTGTAATTCCAACTTTTTAAATAATCTTTACATTCGTTAATTGTTATACGATAGAGCCAAGTTTTAATTTGTGCGTCAAATCGAAACGAATCAAGGTTCTTGTAGCATTTGATAAACGTATTTTGAACAACATCCTTAGCAATCTCTGTATCTTTCACATAAGAAAATGCCAATCGTACCAACTCATTACCATATTCAATCATTATTTTTTCTAATATGAAATCTTTTTCTTCTCTATCCAATCTACTACCCTCCCTTTCAACCTACTTCAAATTCTGCTATTAGACGATTACCAAATCATAATAGGTTCAATTTCCAAAAAATATTTATTTTAACAAAGATTCTCCACTAATTGGCGTAAAAAAACATCCATACAATTATAACTAAAATACAAAACCTGTATCTTAGATTACAAAGTAATCATAGATACAGGCTTATTGTTTATAATTATTCCTTATTCCTCTTAACTGCGCCGTTAGCCACCCATGAAGTGCAAAAATTAGCACTTCATCACAGAAAATGAAAGACTGCTGCGTTAGTTTTTAAGTAAAATATGCAGTTGTTCAATAAGTAAATGCATTAATTAAACGGCGATCATTTTCGCTAAAAATATGTAGCTTTGTAAAAAAGTTTGATAAAAATCACCTCTTTAGTTATTTTTTGAGGTGATTTTTTAATGTATATTTGAAATTTAACAGGTGCATGCTGCTTGTTTTTAAGTGGTCAGGTAGGTCCTGCCAATTTCCAACTTGGTTTAAAAAATATCTTAGAGATAAGATCAATCTTTGAACCTATTAAAAGGCGTACGGTCTTGAAGCCACCGAAATCAAGACTGTTCTCAATGACACGATTTGGCCTTTACAGAATTAATAAAACTTGCGTCGAGCAAATTATTAGGATCTTCCCAATAGCTTGAACACTTATGTGGAAAATCCCTGGAATGCGCTCCCACCTGCATTCATATATTACACCATTTTTTATTTCTATCCATTATATTATGTGCGGCATTTTCGCCAAATCAATACATTTCATCATATCATTAAATCTAATTTTAAAGAAATCTACAACATTGTTACTATTAATAAAAAATGTTATATTATATTGTTATAGGAGGAATTATATGCCAAAATTTTTTTTTACAAGTAAAGGGAATAGTGGGGTGATATACGATAGCAAGGATTTTAATGGGATTGGCTGTGTATTAGGTGTTTTTGCTATTTTAACAGTCGCTTTGGGAATATTAGGTGCAATTGTAGATACTGTAGCATACTTTATGATTAATTCGTATGAAACTATCGGAGAAACGCTCAGACCAGCATATGAATTTATCATTATGAAAATATTAGTTTTACCTTCTACTTTTGATATCTTTTTTAATATTCTTTCTGAAAATCATTTCATTAAAGCGCTTATTTTTAGTGGGTTAATTCTAATTTACACATTTTCACTTCACCTTGTATGGAATAAAAGCAAACTTTTAAACTTTTACTGTATTGCTAATATACTTATCCTTGCTATAAGGATCGTTTTTTCATTATTATTTGCTTTAATTGCTTTTGCAGCAGATGAGAATGAACAAATACATACTAATTCTTTCATACAAACTGATTTCAAGTTAAATATACTTGAGAATGAAAATAACCTGAGTTATAACACTCATATATATACGGATGAAGAAGTTAAAAAAGGAAATGCCTTTCCAGACGCAAATTCTGAAGAACAATATAAAGAGGTATTTTGGGTAGCTTTTGGTGAAAATGAAGAACAGATTGGTGTTCATTCTAAATTCTATACTAATTTTGAAATTGGTGGAGTATCTTTTAATTCTCCAGAAAAAATGGATCGATACCAAACGACTTTATCTTACTCACCTCCAATGGATGGTTATGAATACACAAACCAAACATTATTTACTATTAGTTTTGTTGGAGATGGTGAAATATTAAAAACTTATACACTCTCAGAAGATAACAATGTAATTGAAGTTGATATCCCAGTTGATGTAAAAAGGACATTCGGAGTAATTATCGAAGGTGACGTAACTGATTACTCAATCGTCACACTACTAGGATCAAAATTTATAAATGAGTTGAATAAATAACTTATATAAAAAATAAAAATCACCTCTTCACTATAAAGAAAATAGGTAAGAGGTGATTTTAATTAAGACGCCAACTTCTTTTTTGAGCACTTCATTTAGCGTGACTCTTTTGGTGGTTGGCAGACGTCACATTTACGTTGATGTTTATTTTTAAATTTTGTAAATGTTTTTTCAAAGTTGCTACCACATGCACATTTTAATAATAACTTTTGAGAAAAACCGTGATATTCAGTCGTTAGCAACTTACTTTCCGAATTATTCTCAACAAATTCTTTAATTTTATCAATCGTCCATTTTTTATTCAATCTCTTACACCTCCATATTTTATCACTATGCGGAGGCTTTCTTGGCATCCGTTCAGTTATAAGGAAAAGTCTTAATTACCCTAAGTTCCTCATTATAACATGAGCTCGTATATAATTACACAGATTGAAAATATCGTATTTGACTAATATCCTTTTACAAACATTGATGTATCAACGGATTCTACCACTTTATGATGAAGGAAAAATATTCCCCTCATTTTATTAATTACAAATGCCATCTTCCTCAAATTCGAAAAGTCTGAAGTAAGAACTATTCTGCCGTTCCTCCACCAATAATTGTACAATCAAGTTTCCTCCCGTTTGGCGAATCAAACTCCAATCATTTTCTTCAGTTTTTCAAAAGGCACATATCCCATAATTGGTTCACGTATTTTTTTTTGAATAATCAATCTAGAGTGAGGAATTCCCATTACCTTATATTCCGCTGCAATATCTGGGCTTTTTTCAACATTCACCTTTATAATTTTCACCTTACTACTGAATTCTTCATTGAGTTGATTAAGAACCCCTGCAAACATTTTACACGGGCCACACCACTCAGCCCAAAAATTTAATAATACAATCCTTTTTGTTTTTAATTGTTCTCTTAGTTCATTCTTTGTTGTAACATGAACAATTGACATAATTCTTTTCCTCCCTTGTGAAAATAAAAATCTTGAAGCTATAATATGCTTTTAGTTATGATTAGACCCTACTATCCCCTTTTAATTAACATTAAAGTGCTTTAATATCCGTAATTAAACGAACAATTTTCAAAATTGTACTGACCAAATCAACTACCATCGCGGTTTTATATCCTTCAGCAGCAGCTACTATTAATGAAGGCCGGCCTAATTTAGTAGTTTCCCCCGCTTCATAAACATTTTCCATTTTTTATGTATAAAGCTAAAACCCCAACAATGACATTTTGCATGTTAGGGCTTTTTCCTGTAAGGACATGTTTCAGGATACAGCTCCTCTAAGATGAAGCATGGTATGCTAAAGCAGTTCCATTTTACAGGGAAGCGCATATATAGGAATATATATTCTT
This sequence comes from Lysinibacillus sp. fls2-241-R2A-57, assembly GCF_030209535.1. Taxonomy (NCBI): domain Bacteria; kingdom Bacillati; phylum Bacillota; class Bacilli; order Caryophanales; family Bacillaceae; genus Lysinibacillus; species Lysinibacillus sp. fls2-241-R2A-57. The sequence goes on along the minus strand of NZ_JARVRU010000158.1, from coordinate 1,347 downwards.
ATGGTAAAATCTTCATCAGAGCAAGAAAGAATAATTACCAATCATACATTTTCATACTTTCTGTGATGCAGTGTCGATAGGTCTTCATGAATTGCTACTGTAGTAAAATAGGAAGTAATCAAAAAACGCTTATAGGGGTAACATCACATGCCCATCAAGCTAACCAAGTAAATTACTAGATACGAAATGATTCTTGTTTCAAAACTAGCAGTGATAAAAAGTAGGTATGCTAAAGAAGCCTATTACGGTCAGCTTCTTATACCTATGACATTTACGACCGTTTTTTTTTGAGCAGCTGATAAAGGCGATGCAGAATTTTTAAAAGTTCTTCTGTGCAAATGGCTATCGCTTGAAACAGTAACGGAAAGTAATCTTTAATCATATAAATCGCTTGCCTTGAAACCGTAGAAGCAGGCGATTTGTGTTTACGTGATCTTGGTTACTTCGATTTAGGAGACTTACAGACCATTCATGATAAAGAGGCTTACTATATCTCGCGGTTGAAGTTGATTACACGCATTTATATCAAGAACCCTGAACCAGAATACTTCAGCAATGGTACTTTAAAAAAGCAGACAGAATACATCCAGCTTGATATGACAAAAATGATGTCTGGTCTAATCCATGGTGAAACGATAGAACTCCCCGAGGCATACATTGGCCAGAATCAGAAACTTCCAGCACGTGTTATTATCCATCGTTTAACCGATAATCAAACGCAAACACGTCTGAAAAACCAATCGATACGTGAAAAGAAGAAAGGCATTGTCATGAAGGATAAAAGTAAACGTTTAATGGACATGAATATATATCACGAATACGTCGCTAGAAGAATAGAAATAAACATAATTATAGTTTAAAAGTATGTATTCGAAAGGGTGTTATCAATGATTAACAAGAAAATTAAATTTTCAGTAATTTTCTTTGGTCTCTTACTTTTAACCGCTTGTGAAGGTGAGACATTTATATTGTATGGGGAAAGTGAAAATTGGGCCGTACAATACGAAGTTGAGAAATCTGCTGACTGTCAACCAACAAGTGGATATATCAAGTTTATCGGAACTCAACCTAATCCGAAAAAAGTAGAGTATGACATTAGTAATTCAACAGGAGATGTGCCAATAGAGGAAAATGGAACTTTCACATTGCCAAACGGATGTACAAATGCTACAGAGGATTCAAAGATTGAAGCGGTAATTAAATGGGATAGTCATTCGGAAACTATACCCTTAACTAATAAATCCAAATAAATAACCAATGTGTTATGGTTCGGGTACTTATTAAAAAAAAACGTAAGCCCGTAATCAAATAACGCATATAAATAACCAGGCACCTCCGGTACGATAA
>NZ_JARVRU010000099.1:0-24923 GCF_030209535.1 Lysinibacillus sp. fls2-241-R2A-57 | reverse complement strand
GAAACATTTGTAGCTGACGTTTCACTTTCGCTACAAGAAACATTTGTAGCTGACGTTTCACTTTCGCTACAAGAAACATTTGTAGCTGACGTTTCACTTTCGCTACAAGAAACATCTGTAGCTGACGTTTCGCTTTTACTACAAAAAAAACTTGCTGGATGAAGATATAGAAGGAACACCCATCAACCCCTTTAACTTGAGGTTGATGGGTGTTTTTTCTGTATATCCCAACAGTCCATTAGCTTTTCAATGAATGATTCTATTTCATCTACAGGTATACTTCCAAAACCTAGTAAAAATTGAGCTTGTGAGGGTGTGGAGTGATCCAGGCGATAATCAGATAGTGGATAGATTTTGATTTCCGCATTGGAGGCAAGCTGCTGTAATTGCTTTTCAGACAAAGCATGCTGTACATCAAGTAAAATATGCATGCCTGCTTGCTCGCCAGTAATTTTAATTTGATTAGAATAGTTTTCTAAAATAGAAGTGAGTTTTTCATGCTTTTTTCGATAAACCTTCCTCATTCGATTTAAATGCTTTGCAAAGTGACCATCACGCATAAAATTAGCTACGATGTGTTGATCGAAACGAGGTACTGTTGATGAATAGTAATTAAATACATCATTATAAGTAGTAAGTAATTTTGGCGGAAGTACAAAATAAGCAACACGCAAAGATGGCATTAAGGATTTTGTAAAGGTACTCATATAAATGACTTTATCATTTCGATCTAATGCATGAAGTGCAGGAATTGGTTTTCCAGTATAACGAAATTCGGAATCGTAATCATCTTCAATAATGTATCGAGTGGAGCTTTGTGCGGCCCAATTTAAAGCCTGTGCACGTCTTGTTGCTGATAATACGGCTCCTGTTGGGAATTGATGTGATGGCGTTATATAAACAACGTTGGCACTAGTTTTTTCGAGCTCATGAATAACAATTCCTTCATCATCGACCGCAATTGGATAGACTTTTCGTTTATGCTGTGAAAACATACGATGTACAGCTGGATAGCCTGGGTTTTCAAGTGCAAAGCAAGTTTCGTCCCCAAAGAGGCGCAATATCATTGGTAGAAGCTGTTCTGTTCCTGAGCCGATGACAATTTGCTTGGGACTACAAACAACCCCGCGTGATTGAAATAAATAATTAGCAATCTCCGTTCGTAAAGATAGTTCTCCCTGAGGCTCACCCGTTAATAATAATTCCTTTGAGGCATCATCAAAGAGCTCTTTCGCATATTTCCGCCATGTTTGAAATGGGAAGGCATCGATATCAATAGAACCAGGATTAAAATCTATCTTGTACGATTTTTTCTTAGGTTGTTCGTGTAAAGAAGCTATTGTGTCTTGCTGAATATACGGAAGTTCGTCAATTTCCTCTACAAAATAACCAACGCGGGATTTAGACATAATATAGCCTTCTGCAAGTAACTGTGCATACGCAATTTCAATTGTTGTTTGAGAAATATTCAAAAAATCGGCTAATTTTCTTTTTGATGGTAATTTTTCTCCTACTGCTATTTTCTTTGTAATAATAGCTTCTTTAATGCCGCTATAAAGCTGGTCATAGAGCGGTTTTTCACCATTTTTTTCTAGCTGAAATAATAGCATGTCCATGTTCTTTCACTCTCCTGACCCTATGATTATTTTGTAAACTGGATATTTTTATATGGTCAATTTCTATTATACTAAATTTCATCAAACAGGTGGAGGTTAGAAATCATGAAACAAACAGGTACAGAGTTAGTAAAACGTGGTATGGCGGAGATGCAAAAGGGTGGCGTCATTATGGATGTTATTAATGCAGAGCAGGCGAAAATTGCAGAAGCGGCAGGAGCTGTAGCTGTCATGGCATTAGAACGAGTACCTTCAGATATTCGTAAGGCGGGTGGAGTTGCACGCATGGCAGATCCTCGTATTGTCGAGGAGGTAATGGGGGCTGTATCTATTCCGGTAATGGCTAAAGCACGCATTGGACATATCGTTGAAGCAAGAGTTTTAGAAGCAATGGGCGTTGATTATATTGATGAAAGCGAAGTATTAACTCCAGCGGATGAGGAGTTTCATTTATTAAAAAGTGATTACACAGTGCCATTTGTTTGTGGCTGCCGTGATTTGGGAGAAGCAGCGCGACGCATTGGCGAGGGGGCTTCCATGCTACGAACTAAGGGTGAACCAGGTACAGGTAATATTGTAGAGGCTGTTCGCCATATTCGTAAGGTGAATGCACAAGTACGTAAAGTAGTTGGTATGACAGAGGACGAATTAATGACAGAGGCTAAATTACTTGGTGCTCCTTTTGAGTTATTAAGAGAAATTAAGCGTCTTGGCCGTTTACCTGTCGTTAATTTTGCAGCAGGTGGAGTTGCTACGCCAGCTGATGCAGCATTAATGATGGAGCTTGGAGCGGACGGTGTATTCGTTGGTTCTGGTATTTTTAAATCAGAAAACCCAGAGAAATTTGCTCGTGCAATTGTTGAAGCTACAACGCATTATAAGGACTATAAGCTAATTGCTGAAATTTCAAAAGAGTTAGGTGTTCCGATGAAAGGCATCGATATTGCACAGCTTAGTCAAAATGAGCGTATGCAGGAGCGAGGCTGGTAAGATGAAGCGAATCGGTGTTTTAGCATTACAGGGAGCGGTGCGAGAGCATGTACAAATGTTAGAATCACTTGGATGTGAAGCTGTCTTAGTAAAACAAAGTGCGGATTTAGAGCAGCTTGATGGACTTGTCTTGCCTGGTGGAGAAAGTACAACAATGCGAAAATTACTGAATCGATATGAGCTATTGGAACCAATTCGCACACTTGCGAAACAAGGGCTACCGATGTTTGGAACATGTGCAGGATTGATTTTATTAGCAAAGGACTTAGTGGATTATGAATCACATTTAGCAGTAATGGACGTGGTAGTTGCACGGAATTCTTATGGACGTCAAGTAGATAGCTTTGAAGTGAAGCTCGACATACCTGAAATAGGACCTGCCATTCCGGCTGTCTTTATACGCGCGCCACATATTGTTTCTGTAGGTGAAGGTGTTAAAGTTTTAGCCGAGCATGACGGGAAAATCGTGTTAGCAAAAGACGGTCATTTATTAGGTTGTTCCTTCCATCCTGAATTAACGGAAGATACACGTATTCTAGAATATTTTGTATCTTTTATGGTATGACTTGCAAAATCTCAATTCATATAGTACAGTATGGATAAAATTTAAATAACTTAACACGATGATGGGAAGTAGTAACAAGCACGTTTTTTTTAGAGAGTCAGCGGGTGGTGGAAGCTGATAAAAGCACTTGTGAATCCGTCCTGGAGTTGCGCAGTCGAAGTGAATGAAGTAGGCTGTCGCCGGCTGAAATGCCGTTATGAAATAAGTGGATTAGACAAAGTACAAAGTGTCTAGTCAATTAGGGTGGCAACGCGGGTAGCTCTCGTCCCTTTTTTGGGGATGAGGGCTTTTTTGTGTTTTTACTAACTATTTTCCCATCATTAAGAATCTACTGGAGGTATGACGATGTTAGATATTAAACGCGTGCGCGACAATTTCGCGGAAATTAAAGAAATGCTATTAACACGTAATGAGGATTTAGGAAACTTAGACGATTTTGAACAATTAGATGCAAAGCGTCGTGAATTAATTGCAAAAACGGAAGAGCTTAAAGCTGAGCGCAATAAAGTATCTGAGCAAATTTCTATTATGAAGCGTAATAAAGAAAATGCGGATGAAGTTATTGCTCGTATGCGTCAGGTTGGCGATGAAATTAAAGAGTTAGATGTCCAATTAAATGATGTAGAAGATCGCTTTAAAGATATGATGATGCGTTTACCAAACGTTCCACATGAATCTGTACCTGTTGGCACAACAGAGGATGATAATGTAGAGGAATATACTTGGGGTGAGGTGCCAACATTTGATTTCGACATTAAAGCACACTGGGATATCGCTACGGACTTACAAATTGTTGACTTTGAACGTGGTGCAAAAGTGACAGGTAGTCGTTTCTTATTCTATCGTGGTCTTGGCGCTCGTTTAGAACGTGCATTAATGACGTTTATGATGGACTTACATGCAGAAGAGCATGGCTATGAAGAAATGCTACCACCTGTAATTGTTAACCGTGATAGCTTAACTGGTACAGGACAACTTCCTAAATTTGAAGAAGATGTTTTTAAATTAGATGACACAGATTATTTCATGATTCCAACAGCAGAAGTACCTGTAACAAACTTCTACCGTGATGAAATTTTACCTGTTGAAGCATTACCACAAGGCTTTGCAGCATATAGTGCTTGCTTCCGTTCAGAGGCAGGATCTGCGGGTCGTGATACACGTGGTTTAATTCGCCAACATCAATTCAACAAAGTAGAATTAGTTCGCTTTGTAAAACCAGAAGAATCTTATGAGCAGCTAGAATTATTAACAGGTCATGCTGAAAAAGTACTGCAATTATTAGGGTTACCATACCGTAAATTAAAAATGTGTACAGCTGATTTAGGCTTTACTGCAGCGAAAAAATATGATTTAGAGGTTTGGATTCCTGCTCAAAACATGTACCGTGAAATCTCTTCTTGCTCTAACTTTGAAGATTTCCAAGCACGTCGAGCAAATATTCGCTTCCGCCGTGAGCCAAATGCTAAACCAGAGTACGTACACACATTAAACGGCTCAGGTCTTGCAATCGGTCGTACAGTAGCAGCAATCCTAGAAAATTATCAGCAAGCTGATGGTAGCGTAGTGATTCCTGAAGTATTAAGACCGTATATGGGCGGAAAAGAAGTAATTGCTCCAAAATAAACTGAGTCGAAAGCGAAGCGGGCTGGAGTGAAAAGAAAAAACTACTGTTGAAAATCTAATCTCAACAGTAGTTTTTCTTTTTTTAAAGTAGGTTAGCGAGGGCGAACTCGATGTTTCACAGAGAAATTATGTTCATTAGAAAGTAAGTAAATAATGCCCTCAATAAAGGCTATAAAAGCTGGGATATATGTCCAAAAGAAGATTAGATACAATATACCTTGTCCAATTTTTCCTAAGTAAAATTTATGGATTCCGATTCCACCTAAAAAGATAGCAAGTACCCCTGCAACCGTTTTATTTTTTATTGGCCAAGAAGGGTTGATGCCATCATACATAGGAGCTGAATGGTGGGGCTGTGTTTGATATACAGGCTGTGATTGCTGTTGATAGACTGGTTGCTGCACAATTTGCTGTTCTTTTTGGAAATTAAATTTTTCACCACAATATTTACATTGAGCTAATGTGACATCAGCCGCTGCACCACATTGCGGACATTCGATATTTTTCATGTCAATATCTCCTAATCAATGATATTTGTTTAATTTATATTTTCTGATGTATTGTTTTTAACTACACTGTAATTATTAACTATTGAATTGATTTAACTTGGGTACCGCAGTTATTACAAAATTTAGAAGTAACATCTAGTTCTTGTCCACATGAACAAACAGGCTTGTGTAAACTAATTCCACAAGAACAACAGAATTTTGATGATTCTTCGTTTTCACTCTGACAAGAATGACATGTAATGATCTGACGCGTTAAATTTTCACCACATAAGTTGCAAAATTTACTAGTAGATAAGATATTACCATGGCAAGAAGGGCATATTATATGTGTGATATTATTACCGGGCTGCTGTACTTGTTGATTCATCATCGTTATCATTCCTTGACCTACACCTAAGCCAACTCCACTAGATGCAAATAACCCAGCTACTCCATTTTCATTTGACGCAGCAGACTCATATATATCAAAGCTACGTTGTGTTACATAACGATTGTCACCCATAATTTCGAATTTGGCTTTATCTTGTAAAATTTGATTTATCTTATCGAAATCTTCCTCTGGGAAATTAATTGATTGAATATGGAAATGGGCCATTATAAAGCCGTACGTATTGAATTCTTCAGATATTTTTCCTTTTAAACTATTTGAAATATTATGAAGCTCTGTTGTTATTTCTAGTGCAGAGATTTTCTCATTAATAATTTTATTTGCAAGTTCAGTTTTTATGGATGTAATAAGAGAACCTTTAAAGTAATCTTGTACTTTTTCAAAACTAACAATATCATCTTTATTCATAGAGCCTATAACTTCTGTAAAGAACAATAAGTAGTCATCAAGGCGAAGAGCCAATTGTCCAAATGCTCGTATACGTAATTTTACAAAGTATTTTGGGTCAATTAGTTGGATAGGATCAGAGGTTCCCCAATATAAATCCAATTTTACCGAGAGATTTATAAAGTAGATTTCTGCTGAAAAAGGTGTATCCCCTCCATATGCAAAATTCACAACATGATGAAGTAATGGTAAGTTATTAGTTGATAAAACATGCGTGCCTGAATTAAACACATCACATATTTGTCCACCCTTCACAAAAATAGCCACTTGACCTTCATTGACAATAAGTGTAGTACCTAACACTAGCTTTTCAGTTGGATGTTTGTAAATTAACCAATCACGTGAGCGTAATCCATCAAACTTCACTCTATTAAGAATAGGTATTTAAATTTACCTCCCTATTTATTTACAATAAAATAAAAATATAACTAGTTATATTCTCCCTTTTGGGTTTATATATGTCAATATTTTATCTTCGTTCAGCAAAGGTTTTTGCAACGAAGCGACACGCCTAGCTTGTATAGCTAATCAACTTATATACATGGCACACGTTTTAGAAATCCCCATAATAAAACTTTTATGAGTTCCGAACTCCCAACCCAATGATGAAAAGTTTTTTAGCAGAAAAAAGAAGGTGTCCCAAGTATTTCTTGAGTCACCTTCTTTAATTAAAATTCTTCATTTTCAACAATTAATGCCTGTCGTGCCTTTTTCTCAGCCTTTTTTCGTTCACGTAAAGCTCGGAAAAAATCGGTTAAGATTTGTCCGCACTCCTCCGCTAAAATACCTTCCGTTACTTCACATTCATGGTTAAAGCGTGCATCGTTTAATAAACGGTAGAGTGAATCTACACAGCCTGCTTTTATATCTCTTGCACCATATACGACACGCGGCACACGTGATTGCAAAATTGCGCCTGCACACATCGGGCAAGGCTCTAGCGTCACATAGAGTGTTGTTTTTTCAAGGCGCCAGCTCCCTATTTTTTTACATGCCTCTTGTATAACCATTAGTTCAGCGTGAGTTGTCGCATTTTGCGTTGTTTCGCGTAAATTATGAGCTCTTGCAATAATTTCTCCATCGTAAACAAGTACAGCTCCTATAGGCACTTCTCCTAGTACAGCCGCTTTTTTTGCTTCTTCTAGTGCTTGTTTCATAAATAGACGATCTGTTTCAAAAATATCCACGAAATATCTCTCCTTATCATTTAGTGTATCTTGACTAATTGACAATTGCTACTTTAAACATTGACATTTCCAAAAGATTCATCTATATTCATATATGAACACATGCTCATATATATAAATAAAAATTGTTGGGGGTAAACTAATATGGATGAACTATTAAAAAATACGGAAATGCAAGGGGGGGATAACCAGCATTTAGACGAAGAGACATTATTCGTCGTGTCTCAAACATTCAAAGCATTAAGTGATCCGACAAGAATTCGCATTTTAAATTTATTGTGTACAGATGAACATTCAGTCAACGACATTGCTGAAATTTTAGATTTAGGTCAATCAACAGTTTCACACCAGTTACGTTTTTTGAAAAATTTGCGTTTAGTGAAATTTAGAAGAGAGGGTACGACCTTATATTATTCAACAGATGACGATCATATTATGAATTTATTGAAGCAAGCTATTGAGCATGCTGCACACAATTAGATTTAATGGAGGGATAAACCATGGGACATAATCATGATCACGGCCATGACCATACACATGGCGCAAATAAAAAAGTGTTAATAGTATCATTTATTATCATTACGAGTTATATGATTGTTGAAGCGATTGGCGGCTATGTAACAAATAGTTTGGCTCTTTTATCAGATGCAGGACATATGTTAAGTGACTCCATTTCCTTAGCGATCGCCTTACTTGCTTTTATGTTTGGTGAAAAGGTAGCAAGCTATAGTAAAACATACGGCTATAAACGATTTGAAATTTTAGCGGCGGTATTAAATGGTGTGACATTAATTTTAATTGCTTTATTCATTTTCTATGAGGCAATAGAACGCTTTGCAAATCCACCAGAAGTGGCAACAACAGGTATGCTAATTATTAGTACAATCGGTCTTTTGATAAATTTTTTGGTAGCTTGGATTATGATGCGTGGCAGTGATACAAAAGATAATTTAAATATGCGTGGAGCTTATTTACACGTCTTAAGTGATATGCTTGGTTCTGTAGGAGCTATCGTTGCCGCACTATTAATGATGTTCTTTGGCTGGGGCTGGGCTGATCCACTTGCGAGTGTTATTGTTGCAGCATTAGTATTAAGAAGCGGCTACTATGTAACGAAGGCTGCTGTCCATGTTCTCATGGAAGGAACACCTTCAAACGTTGACGTTGAAGAAATCATACAAACTATTGTACAAACAAATGGCGTTCAAAGTATTCATGATTTACACATTTGGACAATAACAAGTGGAGTAAATGCACTTTCCTGTCATGCAGTTGTTAATGAACAGTTAAAAATTGCGGATAGTGAGCATATATTACGGAAAATTGAACATAATCTTGAGCATAAGGGCATAAAGCATGTAACGATTCAATTGGAAACAGAAGCGCATAAGCATGATAAATCAATTTTATGTACAATAAAAAGTGAGCAGTCACATCATGATCATCATCATTAACTAACTCATAAAAAATTTTCTACTTTACATACCCTTCGTGGGTATGGTACTATGAATGTGAAATGGGAGGTGCATTCAATTGGAGGACAAAGTGGAAGAAGATATTTGTCATGCAGAAGGCACTACGTCACATCGAAAAAGCCATCATCCAGAACGCGTTAAAAAAGATTTAACGACTCGTTTAAATCGAGTTGAAGGTCAAATCCGAGGTATTAAAGGGATGATTGAAAAAGACGTATACTGTGATGATATTATTACGCAACTGTCTGCCACACAGTCTGCTTTAAATAGCGTAGCAAAAATATTATTAGAAGGCCATTTAAAGGGATGTGTAGTAGACCGCCTATCCGAAGGTGATGAAGCAGTGTTGGATGAATTAGTAGTAACCATTCAAAAATTAATGAAGAAGTAAAAGTTTTTTTAACTTCTTTCAGCAAATGTTTTTTGTAGCGAAAGCAGAGCGTCAGCTACAATTTTTTCTGTAGCGAAAGTAAAACGTCAGCTACAATTATTTTCTGTAGCGAAAGCAAAGCGTCAAGAATATAAATTAAAGGAGAGATATTTTATGCAAAACGTAACTTTAAACGTACAAGGAATGTCATGCGGACATTGTGTAAATTCAGTGGAAAAAAATGTTGGAGCTTTAGCTGGTGTTGAACAAGTAAAAGTAAACTTAGCTGATGGTTTAGTAGATGTAGCATTTGACGAAACACAAGTATCTCTAGACCAAATTAAGGAAACAATCGACGATCAAGGCTATGACGTTAAATAATAGAAGTAGGGTGCTCATGTAGCACTCTCTTATTTTCAATTTTACATACCCCCTGTTGGTATGTAGGGAGGAGAAATGATCATGAGTTCAGAAATGAAGGAAGCGAATTTGCAAATTACAGGTATGACATGTGCAGCCTGTGCCACTCGTATAGAAAAAGGTTTAAATAAAATGGATGGTGTAGAACAGGCGACAGTTAATGTAGCTCTTGAAAAGTCATCGATTAAATATGATTCGACAAAATTAAGTGAAGAGGACTTTGAAAAGAAAATTGAAGCTCTTGGCTATGGCGTCGTTAAACAAAAAACTGAATTTGATATTACAGGTATGACATGTGCAGCCTGTGCCACTCGTATAGAGAAAGGTTTAAACAAACTAACAGGTGTATCTTCTGCGAACGTAAACTTAGCGCTCGAAAAAGCAACTATTGAATTTAACCCATCTGAAGTGACAATCGCGGATATTATGGCAAGGATCGAAAAATTAGGATATGGAGCTCATCAAAAATCGGATGAGCAAGAAGCAGTAGATCATCGAGAAGAGGCCATCAAACAACAGAAGAATAAATTTATTTTTTCGGCCATTCTTTCATTACCATTACTTTGGACGATGGTAGGACACTTTTCATTTACATCATTTTTATATGTTCCTGAATTTTTAATGAATCCGTGGGTGCAAATGGTGTTGGCCACTCCCGTTCAATTTATCGTTGGGAAGCAATTTTATGTTGGGGCATACAAAGCTTTACGCAATGGTAGCGCCAATATGGATGTACTAGTAGTCTTGGGAACATCTGCGGCTTATTTTTATAGTGTCTATCAAGCAATTATTACCGTGGGATCAAATCATGTCCCGCACCTATATTTTGAAACGAGTGCCGTATTAATTACATTAATTTTGTTAGGAAAATTATTTGAAGCGAAAGCAAAAGGTCGCTCGTCTGAAGCAATCAAAAAATTAATGGGTCTTCAAGCCAAAACAGCAATCGTTGTCCGTGACGGTGTAGAAAAAGAAGTCCCGTTAGAAGAAGTAGTTATTGGCGACACAATTTTAGTAAAACCAGGTGAAAAAATTCCTGTTGATGGTGAAGTATTAGAAGGAACAACAGCTGTTGATGAATCGATGTTAACAGGAGAGAGTCTACCTATTGATAAAAAGCAAGGTGACCTATTATTCGGTTCAACAATTAATAAAAATGGCTTTATTAAAATGACAGCGACTAAAGTTGGTCGCGATACAGCTTTAGCTCAAATTATTAAAGTTGTAGAAGATGCACAAGGCTCAAAAGCGCCAATCCAACGCATGGCAGACCAAATTTCAGGCATATTTGTACCGATCGTTGTCGGCATTGCGATTGTATCGTTTTTAATTTGGATTATTTGGGTGCGACCAGGCGAATTTACGCCTGCACTCGAAGTATTAATTACAATCCTCGTTATCGCTTGTCCATGTGCGCTTGGATTAGCAACGCCAACATCTATTATGGCGGGCTCTGGTCGTGCGGCAGAATTTGGTATTTTATTTAAAGGTGGAGAGCATTTAGAGCAAACACAAAGCATCGATACAGTAGTTGTTGATAAAACTGGTACAGTGACACACGGCAAACCTGTATTAACGGATGTTGTATTAGCGGGGAATCAAGACGAGGCACGCTTTTTATCGTTAATTGGCGCAGCAGAGAAGCAATCCGAGCATCCGTTAGCAGAAGCAATCGTTCAAGGAATTGCTGATCGTGGTATTGAGCTAGGAGATGTTCAATTCTTTGAAGCAATACCAGGTTACGGTGTGCAAGCGACTGTATCTGGTCAAGGAGTTGTCATCGGTACTCGTAAATTGATGAAACAATATGGTATTCAAATTGATGATATTTTACCAACAATGGAGCAATTAGAGGAAAATGGTAAAACCGCAATGTTAGCTGCGATTAACGGTCAGTATGCGGGTCTAGTAGCAGTTGCAGATACAGTGAAAGAGACTTCAAGAGAGGCAGTTCAGCGTCTAAAAGAAATGGGCATCGATGTTATTATGATGACTGGTGATAATCAACGTACAGCACAAGCAATTGGAGCAGAAGTTGGTGTAAATCATGTCATTGCTGAAGTTCTTCCGGAAGGCAAAGCAGATGAAGTGAAAAAACTGCAAGCACAAGGTAAAAAAGTGGCGATGGTTGGCGATGGCATTAATGATGCGCCGGCACTTGCGACAGCTAATATTGGGATGGCGATTGGTACCGGTACTGACGTGGCTATGGAAGCAGCAGATATTACACTGATTCGTGGCGATTTAAACAGTATCGCGGATGCTATTATAATGAGTCGCAAAACAATGCGCAACATTAAGCAAAACTTATTCTGGGCATTTGCTTACAATTCATTAGGTATTCCAATTGCCGCAATTGGTTTACTAGCTCCTTGGGTAGCAGGTGCAGCGATGGCATTTAGTTCAGTATCTGTCGTTTTAAATGCACTGCGTTTACAGCGAGTTCAATTATAAGCGTAACGATAGATCCACTTCGGTGGGTCTTTTTTTTATCCTCTTTCAGCGGGGGATAAAACATCCACTGAAATAGAGGAACTCAGGCGAAGAACTTCACTTCCCGATTGTCGTTTCTTGTCATCTATTTTAATAGAGGAATAGCTAGATTCTGTTTTTCATTTCCTCGCTATGATACAATGAAAAGCACTGACTAAACAATCCATAGAACATAAAGGAGGAGCTTCTGGTGACAGTTCCATTTGTTACGGTAGAAGGTCCGATTGGTGTTGGTAAAACCTCTTTATCAAAAGAGCTTGCAGCGACATTTAATTACCATCTATTAAAAGAAATAGTAGACGAAAACCCTTTTCTAAATAAGTTTTATGAAAACATTGAGGAATGGAGCTTCCAAACGGAAATGTTCTTCCTTTGTAATCGTTATAAACAATTATCAGATATAAAAAGATTTCGTTTAACACATGAGAAACCTGTTGTAGCGGACTATCATATTTTTAAAAATTTAATATTTGCAAAACGTACATTAGCATCTACGGAGTATGATAAGTACGAAGAAATCTATAAAATATTAACGAAAGATATGCCTGTACCAAATGTAGTTATTTATTTACATGCTAGTGTGGAAACGTTGATGAAACGCATTGCGATGCGTGGTCGTGAATTTGAAAAAATGATTTCACAAGATTACATGGAACAACTTGTGGCAGATTATCATACCTTTATCGAGCATTTTGAGAAAATGCACCCCGAAATTCCCGTTATTCGATTTAATGGTGATCAGCTTGATTTTGTTAAAAATCCAGATGACTTGAAATATGTTTTACAAACAATAAAGGATACGTTACAACAAAGGAGTTTGCAACAATGAATTTGAGAGAGAAATATGATATTCCTCCACAAACAGTCATTACAATCGCTGGTACGGTTGGCGTAGGAAAATCAACGATGACAAAGGCGTTGGCAGAGGCGTTAAACTTCCGTACGTCATTTGAAAAGGTGGATACAAATCCGTACTTAGATAAGTTTTATGAGGATTTTGAAAAATGGAGCTTCCATTTACAAGTCTACTTTTTAGCGGAGCGCTTTAAGGAGCAGAAGCGTATTTTCGAGTATGGCGGTGGGTTTATTCAAGATCGTTCAATTTACGAAGATACAGGAATTTTTGCAAAGATGCACTATGACAAAGGTACAATGAGCCCAACAGATTACGAGACGTATACAAATTTATTTGATGCTATGGTGATGACACCATATTTCCCGCATCCAGATTTACTTGTTTATTTAGAAGGACCAATTGATTCTGTTATTGGACGTATTCAAGAGCGTGGTCGTACGATGGAGCAACAAACACCGAATGATTATTGGGTTGAAATGCATGAACGTTATGAAAGCTGGATTAATAACTTTAATTCATGCCCAGTTCTACGTTTAGATATTAATGATTATGATTTATTAAAAAATCCTGAAGCAATTGAATCAATTGTGAGCCGCATCAGTCATATGCTAAAACAAACAAGTCATTTGCGTAAATAGGAAATACACTATGTTTAAATTTTAATGTATAGTAAGGAAACTATCGCGTTCTGGCCGAAAGCGAAGCGGCAGGCACAAACAAGTCATTTACGTAAATAGAAGGTTAGATAAAGCTAATATTTCTAAAACAATAGGAAGCTAAATTTTGGAGTTCTAACTGAACGCGAAGCAGCAGGCCCAAGCAATTGAAGAAAATAAATGATCAAAAGACGTGAGACAATATGTAGCTTATTGTGTCACGTCTTTTATAATAGGAGGGATTATTATAAGAATAGCGGTGTATTGCGGTTCTTGCTTAGGCAAAAACCCAATTTATGCAGAGAAGGCAGCCGAATTAGGGACGGTATTAGCTCAAAATGGTCATGGTGTAGTTTACGGTGGTTCGAAAGCAGGACTGATGGGAAAAGTCGCAGATGCTGTATTAGCAGCTGGCGGAGAGGTAATCGGCGTGATGCCAACTCATTTACAGAAGCGGGAATTAGCGCATGCCTCGTTAACAGAAATTCATTTTGTTGAGTCTATGCATGTACGTAAAGCAAAAATGGTAGAGCTAGCAGATGCCTTTATAGCACTACCAGGTGGTGGCGGTACAATGGATGAATATTTTGAAGTGTTTACGTGGGCACAAATTGGACTACATGAAAAGCCGGCAATTTTATATAATGTAAATAACTTTTATGATGCGCTTTTACAACATTTTCAGAAAATGTTCGAGGAAGGTTTTATACGCGCTGAGCAAAAATCACTTATTCATGTAGTTTCTACATCGGAGGAAGTATTAAATCTTTTAAAAAAACATGGGTAATATGCCCATGTTTTTAATCTTCAAAAGCACTTCTTCTGTAAATTAATTTTTTTTATGTAAATTTTATACTCATTGCTGAAAGTTGTGGATGGCATTTGATGTATATAAGTCGGAACGGAAATCAACCACACGTTATGGTGATGATCCAATTTTAGTTTGCTAATAAAATGAATGAGGTGTATGTTATGCAGAAAATAGATAAACAAGTGACTGATGATTTAGTAGTGCTGGCAATTGAACGAAATATAGCCATTATCCGTTTTGACATGGAGCGTAAAGTTGCTTATGTAAATGAACTCTTTGCTAAAGCTTTAGGCTATAAAGTTGAAGAAATGATAGGAAAAGATCATAAAGATTTTTGTTTACCGGAATTTGCAAGTAGTATAAATTATGAAAAATTTTGGCGTAACTTAGCTGCGGGTAATAGCTATCAGGATAAAATCGAAAGAATGGATGCAAGTGGAAATAGAATTTGGCTTGAGGCTACCTATATGCCTGTCTTTGCTAATAATTCAAGAAAGGTTATTGGCGTATCGAAAATTGCAACTAATATTACTGAACGTCAAAATGAAATTGTTAATGTAGCTGATACATTAAAGGTCATGTCTGAAGAGCTTCATAGTCGATCAGAGGCTGGTATTCAAAATAACGAGGATTTACTGGCAACAGTTAAAGAGGTTTCGCAAGAGTCAGCCGAAAATGTTAGAAATCTTGCGCAGCTACAGAAGCAAGCTGAATCCATTAAAGGTATTGTAAAAACCATTCAAGAGATTGCGTCTCAAACAAATTTACTTGCATTGAATGCAGCTATTGAAGCAGCAAGAGCGGGTGAGTATGGTAGAGGCTTTGATGTTGTAGCAAAAGAGGTTAGAAAACTTTCCGTAAGGGTCGAGCAATCTATTTCAGAAGTAAAAGATAATGTTGAGGGCATAGAGCGAGAGATTGGGCAAGTCACGGAAAGCATTACACGTATAGCTAAAAAAGTAGAAAGAACAAATGGTCAAATTAATGTTACAACAAATGACTTTGCTGAAATTGCTACTGCAGCAGAGGCATTAGATGAACAATCGAAGCATTTTATGGAAATTATTTAAAATAATTTAACAGGCGTGTTGACCAGGAAAAAATTTTATTGAGCGATAAAAGGATTTTTAGGTTGCTATTTTGCTAATATATTCCCATTTTTAACTGATTGTAGCTTGTAGTGGAAAAATGATGAAAGAAATGTTTAATCAATACACCTGAAATAAAAATTGAGGCATAATATAACCCGCTTTTTCCTGTATGTAATTACTCCTAAAAGTAACATGATTAAAAGTTTTATTTACATAATTTTTAATTTTCTGATATATATTGAAATAGTGGATGAATTTTATTTACAATAATTGTGTAAGGCTTTCATAAATCATAATAGGGGTGTTATAGATGACAAAGGTGGGAGTAAGTTTTAAGCATTTACCGACGACTGCGGTTTCGGATGCGACAGGAGGACACACAAATTTACACAGTAGTATTAAACCATTAGCCGATCATTACAAAATTGCTGGGCGTGCGGTAACGGTACGTTTACCAGATGGCGAAAACGGTGCGGTATTGGAAGCCATTCGAGTTGCTAGTGAAGGTGATATTTTAGTAATTGATGCTAAAGGGAATACCAATCGTGCTGTTGCCGGTGATTTTGTTCTCTCGTTAGCGAAAGGGATTGGTGTACAGGGCTTTGTCGTAGATGGTGTTATACGTGATATTGCAGCTATTCGTGAGCTAGATTTCCCTGTATTTTCTCGGGGTACTACGGTAGCAGCTGGCAATAAAAACGGAGGTGGCAAAGTAAATGTTCCTATTGCTATTGGCGGTGTTACTGTCCATCCTGGTGATTATATTATGGGGGATGTGGACGGTGTTGTTGTCGTGCCTCAGGATGATGCAGAGCGTATTGTTGCAGCTGCTGAGGCAAAAATCCAAAAGGATGAAATACGTGCACAAGAAGCACACGTAAATGGAAAAGAATCAATTATTGCTTATTTAGATAAAGTATTAGCTTCTTCCCGTTAATGTTTTTTGTAGCGAAAGCAAAGCGTCAGCTACAAATGTTTTTTGTACCGAAAGCATAGCGACAGGTACAGAAGTCTCCCACCGCTATAGGTGGTGAGGTGGATGCGGATTTAAGATACTTTTCAGCGGGTTTCCAAACATCCCTTGAAAGAAATTAAAGCCTCCGGACACAATTATGCCTCAACAAATCAAAGTAAAAAAACCTCACGATGCCATCCACATCGTGAGGTTTTTTAAAATTATTATGCTAAGTTTTCGTTATCTTTAAAGTAATTTTTCATTTTTTCTGTATCGAAACGGCCTTCCCATTTCGCCATTACTAATGACGCAAGTGAGTTACCAATTACGTTAACGACTGTACGTCCCATATCAAGGATACGGTCGATACCTGCAATGAATGCTAAACCTTCAACTGGAATGCCGACAGTACCTAAAGTCGCTAGAAGTACAACGAAAGATACCCCTGGAACACCTGCAATCCCTTTAGATGTAACCATTAATACAAGCATTAATGTAATTTGTTCACTAATGCTTAAGTGAATACCGTACATTTGAGCAATAAATAATGCTGCAATAGCTTGATACAGTGTTGAACCATCTAAGTTAAAGGAGTAACCAGTTGGAATAACAAAGGATACGATATCCTTTGGAGCACCTAATTTCTCCATTTTCTGCATAATACGTGGTAATACAGCTTCAGAACTTGCTGTTGAGAACGCTAAAATTAGCTCATCTTTTAGTACTTTAATTAAAAACATAATTCTGATACCCGTGAATCTTGCCACAAGACCAAGAACGACAAAGATAAAGAATATCATTGTTGCATAAACAAGTACAGCAAGTTTACCAAGTGGTATTAGTGAAGCGAACCCATATTTGGAAACGGTTACACCGATTAAACCAAAAACCCCAATTGGAGCGAATTTCATTACGAGGTTAGTTACCCAGAACATAGCATCTGCTACCCCTTGGAAGAAGTCTAATACTGGTTTGCCTCGTTCGCCAATTGCAGCAACCCCTAAACCGAAAATAACAGAGAAGAAGATGATAGCAAGCATATTACCTTCAGCCATTGCCTGAACGATATTTGTCGGTACAATGCTGACAATAATATCAAATGGTCCTTCGTGCTTTACTTCTTCTGTAGTTGCAACGTATTTCGAAATATCTCCTTGAGAGAGCTCGTCCATATTTACACCAGCGCCTGGCTGGAATATGTTTGCGGAAAGTAAACCAACTACAATTGCTACTGTTGTAATAATTTCAAAGTAAAGTAGTGATTTCCCGCCTAATCGTCCAAGCTGTTTCATGTCACCAGTTCCAGCAACACCAACGATTAAAGTCGAAATAATAATCGGTACAACAATCATCTTAATTAGATGAAGAAAAATATCCCCTAAAGGTTGTAAATATGTTTCAACTTTGGGGTTTCCGTAAAAGATACCGCCAATAATAATACCTAAAGTCAAACCGATTAAAATTTGAGTGGCTAGACTGATTTTAAATTTCTTCTTCAAACCCTTTGTACCCCCTAATATTAAATTTTTAGGACTTGCCTTACTTTAATACTACGGAGGACTTATGAAATCCGACAAAATCCGAGAAAATTAATTTAATTTTGTTAAAATGTCTGAATATAATACCTGAATAAATTTCTTAATATTTACTTTCGCTTTTCGATTTTGATGATCTTCTATTTGAGTCATAAGCTGACGAATCTCTTTAAAGTCAAAGTAGCGAGGTGCATAGTATTCGAATTCAGAGTTTGTATAATCAACGACACCTAAATTAGCAAGGTTTATCATTGCTGCTAATATAGTACGACGCACACGCTGTTCAATGGCTTTACTTTCCTTCAAAATATCATCTGGAGTAGCCTTTGTAACAGCAGCAATTTCCTCATATAACTCCTTTAATGGAGGAAGAGGGGCAATCTTGTGCTGATGGGCAAGCAATGTTTCGATGATAGCAATAATGTCCTCGCTTCCGATTTCGCCAACGATACCCATATCATTTAAGGTGGATTGAATATGATCTCGTGAAGTTGCTTTATGATTTATTTGTTCACTTAGATCGATGCTTGTAAGTGATTGGCGAATAACTAGCAAAGAGTTTTTTAGGCGAAATTGTTCCGTTGTCTTACGTAAAACATTCTCCACCTCAATCCGGTTTATAGGCTTATGAATAAAGAAATCTATGCCTTGCTCATATGCCTCACCGACCATCTCCTTATTCACTACCTGAGAAATCATGACAAATTGTCCCTCAAAACGATTTTGCATAAGATGCTCGACTGTTGCTATCCCATCAAGCTTAGGCATAAGCAAATCGATAAGCACAAACTCTGGCTGTGTCATTAAAATTTGTGGAATGGCATCCTCTCCATTGCGTGCTTCGCCAATAACTATACCTAAACCACTATCTTCAATAATTTGTTTTAACATGACTCGACTAGCACGATCATCATCAACAATAAAATATCTCATTTAAGTCTCTCCCGTTAGAATAGTTTGCGTAGGAACTGTAATTTTAAACATCGTGTTTTGATTGTTTGATTCAACGGATATTGAGCCATTTAATTTATTAATTAATTCAGCAACATGTGAAAGCCCAATGCCAGTTGCTGCGACACCGTCCACATTGTATTTCGTCGTGTATCCAGGTTCAAAAATAATGGAGAGATCACTTTGTGAAATACCCTTTCCGTTATCACATACTGTTATTACAGTATCATCCTGTTGCTGCTCAATAGCAATAGAAATGAAACCCTGTTCTTCAATTGCTTCTATGGCATTAGCTGTTAAATTATTCAAAAGTGCAAGCAATGCAATATGCTCTTTCGTTTGAAAATCGGCGTCTATATTTATTTTAAACTCAATGTTTTTTCCGAGTAATTCAGCATATTTACTGTTACCGTCTTCGATATAATGTAATAATTCTGACAACCTAAGGGTACCAAAACTCTTCTCACCAACAATTTTAGAGATACCTGCATAAATACGTTGTGAGTCTTTCTTTACTTCATGGATTTCCTGGGCAATATGGAGTGCCTGTAAACTTTCCGCACGATTGCCTAGCGACTTTAATTGTCGATATAAATCAAACCCACTGGCTGTAATTGTTTCGATATGGTTCATAGATTTTTTTAAATAAAGTGCCTCAACATATAAATCTGATCCGATAGTAAGCATTTCCTGAACACGTTTTTTTTGTTCAGCAATTAAAATAGAACTATAAATACCAACTACAAAAAAGCTACGCAATAAAGCAACTGCTAATAGTATAAGTAAATCATGAAGGAATAAAAAAGTATAAGAATGAACGAAAAAACGAAATAGCTGTTCTACTAAATTACTGAAGACTTCACTAAATGCAACTAATAATCCTAGCATTAGTGGTTTTTCTCTATATTGATGAATGCTTAGAATTTGTAGGCATATTGCAAACAATACATAGAATGCAGCTGCGGGTAGATGTGTAAGTAAACTATCTTTTAATGGAATATCGTGTAAAGAGTAATTAATGATAACTCGAAAAACTATTGTCACGATACTTGTCATAAATCCAGCCAAAATTATAGGTGTAGGTCTAAGTAGTGTACATAAAAAGAAAATAATACTTCCTAATCCAAAGCGAAAAGGTGTATCAGCGAAAGGCATTATTTTAATCTCACTACCGATTGCAGTTAATAAAGCAATTATAATAATCCAAGTGAGGGAATTACGAGTTATAAAAATTTTCGATTGCATTAAAAAATCCTCCCTAATCAATTTTAATAGAGCGGTATAGTAAAGAAAAGATTTTATAAAAAAAGCATGTATCATTCGGCAACGCTATGAACGAATGCTTTAACTGTTGAAGGAGAACTTGAAATTTGAATCTTTTCAACAATAATGCTTTTGATTAAGCTTAACTATTAAAACAATATTTTTCGTAACAAATAAAAAAATACCACAACCTAAGTGGAAGTGGTATCAAGTAAGTGTTACATATAATTTTTTTTGGCAAAAAAAAACGGCTACATTCGTAGTCGGAATTTTAAAAATGGAGGAGGTAGAGGGATTCGAACCCCCGCGCGGTGTTACCCGCCTGTCGGTTTTCAAGACCGATCCCTTCAGCCAGACTTGGGTATACCTCCATACTATATAGTACTGCATGTCTTTTCGACAAAACTTAATTTATCATGTTTTTAAATCCACGTCAACATATTTTTATGTTTTTTATAAAAATTGTTTATTTACATTGCAGATAGATTATTCCACATAAATATTGTGTGTATTAAGTTGCAATTTATGAAAACAGTCAGTATACTAGTTATTGCCGTGCTAGGTGGGAAGGTAGCGGTGTCCTGTAACTCGCAATCCGCTCTAGCGAGACTGAATTCCTTTTTCGAGGCTGTCCGTATTGTTTGGTCTGCCTTTTGCACGTAGTGTTGACGATTGGGTCCTGCGCAATGGATACCCATGAACCATGTCAGGTCCGGAAGGAAGCAGCATTAAGTGGTCTTATTCATGTGCCGCGGGGTTGCCTAATCTGAGCTAACGACAAGAGTAACGCTTATGTGCGGCTGTCGAAGAAAGGTGCACGGCATTAAATTGCCAATTCATACGCATCCGTCTACAATAGGCGGATGCGTTTTTTTTATTAGTTTATATTTTATATAGAGGTAAATGCTCGACAACCTTGCTAAAACCTGGCTTGGTAGTCAGTCAGCAGAAAGGGAGGGGCAGTCTCTAGAACTTTTGAGGAAGGTACACATTGTGTCTCACCCCAACATTTGATGTAGAGCTGTAGTGTTATAAGAGAATCGTCTCAAATTTCTAAAAAAACAGTGTCACTATTTTATAAATAATATGGCAAATGCTATAATAGAACTATTCTATATAATGAAGAAGAGGAGAGGAAATCATTGACGTATCAAGCATTTTACCGTGTGTATCGACCGCAATCATTTCGAGAAATGTCTGGCCAAGCACATGTCAAAAGAACGCTACAAAATGCTCTCCTAGCGAATAAAACAACACATGCTTATTTGTTTTCTGGCCCACGTGGTACGGGGAAAACAAGTACAGCTAAAATTTTTGCAAAAGCTTTAAATTGTGAGCATGCACCATCAAGCGAGCCTTGTAATGAATGTGCTACTTGTTTAAGTATTACAGACGGATCACACCCAGATGTTATTGAATTTGACGCGGCGTCTAATTCTCGCGTTGAAGAAATACGAGACATCATAGAGAAAGTTCGATTTGCTCCTGCAAGTAGCAGATATAAAGTGTATATCATTGATGAAGTACATATGCTTTCCACAAGTGCTTTCAATGCCCTTTTAAAGACATTAGAAGAACCACCTTCTCATGCTGTATTTATTTTAGCAACGACAGAGCCTCACAAATTGCCTGCAACGATTATTTCACGTTGCCAGCGTTTTGATTTTAAGCGTCTTTCGACCAACGATATTATTGAGCGCATGAAAGTTGTATTAGAGGATATTGAGTTGCCATATGAGGAACAAGGTCTGAAGGTAATCGCACAATCAGCAGCTGGTGGTATGCGTGATGCTTTAAGCTTATTAGATCAGGTCGTATCCTTCAGCGGAGAAAAACTAAAGCTTGAGGATGCATTACTTGTTACTGGTTCCATCAGCCAGGAAGTGTTCTATGAATTAGCAGAAGCTCTAAAAGTAAAAGATGTCGCGCAAATGCTAGCGCTATTAGAACAACTTATTGCCGATGGAAAAGACCCTCTTCGCCTTTCAGAGGACCTGATTACATTTTTCCGAGACTTATTATTACTGCAAACAAGTGATGATTTGGCTGAATTATTAGAGTTAGTGTCTCCAGAGGAGCGAGTGTTTACATTAGCGCATGATTTTGCACCGGATTTGTTATATGGCTACATTGATATTTTAGCGAAAACACAACAAGAAATGCGGTTCTCCCACCATACAAAGATTTACTTAGAAACGGCGCTACTTAAAATGGTGCAGTTTTCGGGTGGGGTAGTTAGTCAAACTGCCACTTCTGGTGAGGCAGTTATGAGTCCTGAGCTCGCTCGAAAGATCGTGGCACTTGAGCAAATGGTGCAACAACTATCAGCGCAATTACAAGCTGGTGGTCCAATGCAAACGACACAGGCGCCAAAAGAGCAACGTCCACGAGCTAAAAGTCCGAATGGCTATAAAGCACCAACAGGTCGTATTCAAGAGGTGCTAAAGGATGCAACAAAACAAGATGTGCAACGTATTAAATCGGTTTGGGCACAAGCGTTAAGCCAAATGCAAAAATCTCAGTCCGCTCTTTTAGCAGAAGCTGAACCTGTTGCGGCATCTTCAAGTGCTTTTGTGTTAAAATTCAAGTATGATATTCATTGTCAAATGGTTGCTGATAATCAATCCCTAAAAGCTCAATTCACACAATTAATTGCAGGGCAAACCGGTACTACGTACGAAATGCTTTGTACGCCTGAAGAGACCTGGTTAAAATTACGTGAAGAGTTTATTCGTGATCATGGCATGCAGCAGCAAAAAAAATCTCAGGATGAGTCCGGTCATGAAGTGGAATTATTAGAACCACCGGCAGAAGAGCCGTTTATCGACGATGCTCAACCACTTGCTTCACAAGATCCACTTGTGACGGAAGCGGAAAAGCTATTTGGTAAAGATTTTATTGAAATTGTTGAAGATTAATCATTTAGGAGGAATACGTTTATGCGTGGAATGGGAAATATGCAAGGTATGATGAAAAAAATGCAAAAAATGCAAAAGGAAATGATGGAAGCTCAAGAGGCTTTAAATGCAGAGCAATTTGAAGGCGCAGCTGGTGGCGGTATGGTGAAAGTATCTGTAACTGGTCAACGTGAAGTCGTAGAAGTAAATCTTGATCCATCAGTAGTAGATCCAGATGATATCGAAATGCTACAAGATTTAATTGTTATTGCTACAAATGAAGCATTGAAAAAAGTAGATGAAAAAACAAATGCAACAATGGGTAAATTCACTCAGGGCATGAACCTTCCATTCTAGGAGGTAAATAAATGTACTACCCAGAACCAATATCGAAACTAATTGATAGCTTTATGAAATTGCCAGGTATCGGGCCGAAAACCGCGGCCCGTCTGGCGTTTTTTGTATTAACAATGAAAGAGGATGACGTTTTATCCTTTTCCAAAGCATTAATTGATGCTAAACGAAATTTAAGCTACTGCTCCGTATGTGGCAACATAACTGATGTAGATCCATGCCATATCTGTACCGACAAACAACGAAATCATTCTATTATTTGTGTTGTTCAAGATACAAAAGATGTGATTGCAATGGAGAAAATGCGTGATTTCAATGGTATGTATCACGTATTACAGGGAGCTATTTCACCTATGGATGGTATTGGTCCAGAGGATATTAATGTCGCTTCACTGCTAGTTCGTTTACAAGATGAGACTGTTCAGGAGCTTATTTTAGCTACGAATTCAACTATCGAGGGTGAGGCAACGGCTATGTATATTTCTCGTCTAGTGAAGCCATCGGGTATTCGAACAACACGTATTGCCCACGGACTACCAGTAGGTGGAGATTTAGAATATGCAGATGAAGTTACGTTGTCGAAGGCAATGGAAGGTCGCCGAGAATTGTGAGTGAGGGATTAATATGTTCTTCCGCAGTAAAGGGAAATTAAAAAAAGAATTCGATGACAAGCTTGTAAATCTTATAAAAGAAACAAAAGAGGATTTACAGCAGGCGAAGATAATTGAGGAATTAGTAGATGACTATGATTTAGAAGTAATTGCTCAACGAAAAGCAACTGAGAGTATACATTATTATTTATTCAAGGAAGCTAGAATTCGGAGAGTATTAATTAAATAATAGTTTTTCAACTTATTTTAGCGGGTGTCCAAACATCCGCTGAAATAGAGGAACTCAGGACGTAATTATGCCGAGGTATAATTGATATTCATAGAAGCAAAACAGTAAACATAAACTTTCGTAATTATATTCTTAAGGGGGAAACCATGTGTCGTGGTTCGTAATTATGAGTTTTTGTGTGCCTGTAGTGCTTCTTTTTCTTTATATAATAATAAGACATGCTAAAATGGGTAAAATATTAGAAGGAATGTCTGTGTTTTGGTTTAGATTTGCTTTTGCTTTTCTTCTATTATTCATTATTCATTTGGGTATAGGGTATGCCGGCTATAATGTACCCATTAATCTATTTTCTGTGTTAACAATTGCTATATTAGGTATTCCGGGTGTATTAGGAATAACTGCTTTAATATTATTTTTATAAAACACTTGCAATACAAAAATATTGTGGTATAGTAATAAGAGTCGCTAAGATAACTAGTGAAAAACAAATGAATTAAAGAAATAATTTAGTTGTTGACATCTAGTTGAAGGCGTGATATTATATAAGAGTTGCTGTTGCGAAACGGTAACGAGATGAACCTTGAAAACTGAACAAGCAAAACGTAATCAATAAAGTTTTTAGTAGCTA
>NZ_JARVRU010000095.1:0-25453 GCF_030209535.1 Lysinibacillus sp. fls2-241-R2A-57 | reverse complement strand
TCCTCTTAAAAAAAATATCAAATAGATGTTTTTAAATCTAAAGTTGACAGCTATGGGAGAACAAATACCCGCGCGAAGCAGGTGAATACCCGCGGAAGGAAAACAAATACCCGCGCAGGAGGTGAATACCCGCGGAAAGAGAACAAATACCCGCGCGCAGGAGGAGAATACCCGCGGAAGGAGAACAAATACCCGCGCGAAGCAAGAGAATATCCGTGAAGAAGATCTCAAAGTTTTTAGGTGTACATTTTGGAAATCTCAATAGGACGAAAAGGGACAATCCATTGAGAATTGGATTGTCCCTTTCATTTACTGTTCTTTCCGCATAATAAAGCTTAAATGTCTACCTGCCTGTTTATCTTGGCGATAGGAAAAACCATCTGGGCTTATATATGTGCAAGTTGAATCAATCAAAATCTGTTTAGAAGGTATTCCTGCAAGCTCACATTGTTTTTTGACAGTTTTTTGATTATCAATATGATATTTATTTGTTTCTGCATTGAAATACATAAAGTCCTCAGCATAGCCTAGGTTGTGGAATTTTTCATAAACATCTCGGTCAACCTCAAATTTCTGCTGACTGAGTGCCATACCAATTTGTACGTGAAAATCTTGCGGATTACAATGTTCATGCTCCAGCAAATGTTGGAAAAGCTTTAATGTTACTTCCTTGACAGTTCCTTGCCAGCCTGAATGTACCACGCCAATAAGGCCATTAACTTCATTATAAAAAATGACAGGTACGCAATCTGCTGTAAAACTACATAAAAGTAAATTCGGATCTAATGTATAAAGTGCATCGGTATTAGCAATGGCAGAGTCCATCTGCTCAGCGCCACGCCCTTTATCAGAAACTGTAACTTTATAGAAATTGGCACTATGAGTTTGTTGAGTGCAAATAAAATTATTTAAATCACAATGCAAAGTAGCTGCTAATTTTTTTCGGTTTTCTAGTACATCCGCTACATTCACACATGTATGCAGTGCCATATTATTTTGTTCAAGCTCGATGTCATTCTTTAAGGTAGTGCCTGCAATAAATTGGTCGTTATCGAAATAAATTTTTGTTTTCATATCATCACCTCGTCTTACTATATATGAATAGTCAATGAATGTATAGGCGCTTACTAACTGTTATGATTTTTTAAGAGTCTTGAGTATTTACATACCCTTCTACAGATTTTTTAGACATAAAGAGTGAATTTCTTTACATATAGTATCGAAGAATCATTAATAGAGGGAAGGAGCACGTATATATGACTCAAGAGAAAATCCTATTGATTTGCCAATTAGGCATGGGGCTATTTTGGATTATTACATACATACTAATCATCAAACAAGGATTTCAGGATAAGAAATATGGCATGCCAATGGCCGCAATTTGTGCCAATATTTCATGGGAATTTATCTTTGCCTTTATGTATCCACAAAATGACTTGCAAAGGATAATTACTTTCTTGTGGTTTCTTTTAGACATCTTTATTATGATGCAATTTTTACGTTATGGTCATAAAGAATACAAAAAATTAATTCCAAGAAAGATATTTTACTCATCTTTTTTCATCACGCTTGGTGTAAGTTTTTTCATTATTTTAGCGATGATGCATGAATTCAATGATATAGAAGGGAAATATGCTGCATTTATACAAAATCTGATGATGTCAGGGTTGTTTATCGCCTTATTTTTACAAAGAGGAAACTTAAGCGGCCAATCAATGGGCATAGCCGTTTGTAAAATGATCGGTACTATGTTTGCAGCAGTTGGCTTCTATATGTACTTTAGAACACCATTGATTACTATTATCTCGGTTGCGACCCTTATTTATGATTGGATTTATATAGTATTAATCTATAGATTTCACGTGAAATATGCTAAATAAAAGACTTTAAATCTGCAAGCTTTTTGCGGTAAAAGCATCCTTGAATAGTTCAGGTCATAGAGCGAATATCCTGAACAAAAACTATACACATATAGGTGTAGGATATGTGAAGGATGGCAATTACTGGACACGAATGTTTATTCAAAAATAAAAACAATGAGCTGTTCCAAAATCAGTAGTTACTGATGGGGACAGTTCTTTTTTTGAGAGTACAATTAGCGATATTCACATCATGCACTTTTATGCATTTTTGGTCATCATGAGAAAGATTCATTGAACCAACAATAATCGTTACATAACTTGAACATGCAAAATACGGCTTAATTTCAGCTCCAATTAATCAATTTCTTTAACTTCATTCAACTTTAGGAAATGTTTAAACAAATAAAAATGATAAAAAGAAACACACTATCAACAATACACGAATAAGATGTCTCTGTAGTATTACGATAGAGGTAGGTGTTTTATGTTGAAGAAAAAGTGGATGGCCGCACTGGGTATTATATGCACAATTGGACTAGTCGGTTGTCAGGAGAAATCTGATGAGAAAAAGCTAGAACAGCAACAAATTCAAGAGTCAGAGCGAGAAGTTGGGGAATTAAAAAAGCCTGTTAACTTTGAACAACAAACAGAGCCCGTCGTTGTTGAAATTGTGGACCCTTCGACCAAAGCCATCGTACAAACAATTTTACCGAAAGAAAAGGGCTATGAAACTGATGTACAATCGTATACAAGACAAATTGAGCAAATAGCAAAAGAGTTAGCAAGAGGAAATGACAAAACAGCCGGCTATGATAAGCGTATGCAACTCGATAAACTAGACGATCAAGGAAAAATAATTAAAGGTAGTCCTTTAATTGTTTTAAAAGAAAGTGAATTAGTTGAAAGAATATTAGAAGCATCAGTGACCGGTGGTAAAGTGGAGTTGCCTCTTTATATTACCGAAAGCGGGTATTCCTTTGAAGATATTCCTTATTTAGAAGAAGTAGTTGTCGCATCTTATACAACTTACTTCAATACCCATGATGTAGGAAGAAATAAAAATATTGAACTTTCTGCAAAGGCAATTAATAATGTTATCATTGGAAGTGGAGATAGTTTCTCCTTTAATACAGTCGTTGGACCTAGGGACGAAGCGAATGGGTATCAGCCTGCACCAGAAATCATCAATAAAAAGGTTGTGATGGGCATTGGGGGAGGGATTTGTCAAACGTCCTCAACCCTGTTTAACGCGGTTGATCAAATACCGGTAAAATTTGTAGAACGACATCACCATTCCTTAAATGTTGGGTATGTTCCAAAAGGAAGAGACGCAACGGTTTCCTATGGTGGCTTAGATTTTAGATTCCAAAATACAACGGACGTACCATTTTTAATAAAAGCTAACTATAGTAAAAATTCCCTTACAATTGAGATAAGAACAGCAGAAAAATATGTAGAAATCTTAAAAAAGCCATAGTATTTTCGAAGACACTAACCAAGGTGTCTTTTTTTAGTTAGAACTGCAGAAAAATAATAACAAGAGGATCATAGGAGTGTATTATTCGCTATGATCCTCTTAGTTTATATAATATTTAAAATTTCCTGTGGTGTAGTTACTTTGTACTCGGGTTCCTCTTGTTGAACAACTTCTATAGCGTCATATCCCCAACCAACCCAAATAATAGGCACTCCTGCTTTTTTACATGCTACAATGTCTCTTTGCTCATCACCAATGTATAAAACTTCTGATGGTGTACTGTTTGAGTCCTTTAAAAATTTTTTTATCACTTTATCTTTACCAAAAATTCTGTTTGAGCAAAGAACATTTGACACACAATGAATGCTATTCATTTTTAAAAATTCTAAGATGTTCTCCTTTGAATTGGAGGAAATAATAAGGATTTTATAGCCTCTGTTATCAATTTCCGTAAGAACATCTTTGATACCATCATAAAGATGAACATCATTTAACGACTGACGATACAATCGATAAAACTGTGGTAAAATCATTGGCAATTTATACATAGGAAAGTCAAATAATTTACTCCGTTCCGCTATTGATAATTTTTTCAATGATTCAATTTCCTTTAATTCTATTCCTTTAAATTTATATTTTTGTGCAAGTGTATTCCAAGCTGATGCAAACACTGCCGTTGAATCTGCCAGTGTTCCATCAAAATCAAAGATGATATATTTCATAGCAAACTTTCTCCTTTATTATCTAGTTGTTTAGACGCTTTTTTCTTAAAAATGTTACTAGGAATAGGAAAGCCTATTCTTAATATAATGACATGATTATACAGGATATGAAACAGCGTATTGTAAATAACCCTTGTTGAGCGATTTTTTCACTAAAAGTTAAAAAATTTTTCAGGTAAGGGGAACAAAACATCTTCTTTTTCATGCATCTTAAAAAATGTTCACGTAATTTTCAGATAACGATATTATGTAAAACTCCACAAATTTTTTGATATAACTTATGCTAGCTAAATGACTATCTCTGAACCATTTTTCAATATTTAAACGCGATGGTGATTTTTATTTGAGTAGGAAAAAATACCTGTCACCCGTTAATTATTGAAACGGGTGACAGGTACGGTCTATTATGAAGCATTTTCTGTTTTTTCTCGTTTTTTTATTAAATAATATGCATTCACTGAGGAAGTAATAGGAATGATAAGTGCTATACCAATGCCTGCACAAAATATCATAATTATCTCAGTGCTAAATACTTTAGAATTAATAATTTCGCCAATCGAATAAGATAAATCCTTAAACCATATTAGCAAGCTTAAATATCCACCGAAGAAAGCGAAAAATAATGTATTTGTATCTGTACCTAAAATGTCCTTTCCAATACTTAATCCTGATGTAAATAATTTTTTTCTGCTAATTAACGGATTATGATGAAGAATCTCATGCATGGAAGTGGCGATGGAAATGGCAACATCCAATATTGCACCAATTGTACTCATGATAATGACAGAAGCTCCAATTTGAACATAGTTGACGCCAATATAAAGCGAAAATATACTTATTTCCTCTGTTGATTCTCCTCCGAATCCTCGAAGCATTGATTTCTCCGTCACAAAAACAATGAAAAGTAATAAAATAACTATTGTAATCATCGTAGAAATGAACGCAGTTATCGTTTTACTGCTCATCTCATTAATAAAAAATAAGCTAATCCAACAGATGACGGTACAGGCAATGAGCGTTAAGATCACTGGACTATTCTTTGGATTGGTCATTAAAAAGATGGTAATAAAGAGCACTCCAAAGTTTAAAAATAAAGATAGAAAAGATCGTACTCCTTTTTTTCCACCAATAACTATCATCAATATAAATAAAATGGCAGTTAACAACACTAATACATTCATTATTTTGCCCTCTTTCGATTAATGAAAAAAATAGAAGTGTAAAGGCTAATGGGAATCGTCAAGACAACACCAATACCACCTGCTAGGGCCCGAGCTAATTCTAACGAAAGGTTCAAGGAAAGTGTTTGCCCTAATGGATAAGAATTTTTTAAATATAAAATTAACATAGGAATTGAGCCAGAAATATAAACAAAGAACAAAATACTTGTAATCGTTCCCATAACGTCTTTCCCGATATCCATTCCAGAAGTTTTTAAAGCTTGGTCAGAAATATCTTGGTTTTGCTCAAATAATGCGAACATAGAAGAAGCCATTGTGATGGAGACATCCATTACAGCCCCGAGTGCCCCAATAAATAATCCAGCCATAAAAATCACTCGATAAGGTCGTGTTAAAAATTGCATTTCTTCATATCGAAGCCCATTCTCGGATGTAACCCACAGAACTAAAGCGCTAATCAATAACGAAATAAAGGTTCCTAAAAGTGTTGCAACAATCGCTGCATATGTTTTTTCATTCAAGCCGTTAATAAGCATTAAAGAAATGACAGTAAATAAAAGAACACATACCCCACATATAAATATCAAATTTATATTTGAATTCACGTATAAATCCAAAGCGAAGGATAATACAACGGAATTCACAATTAAACTGATGATCGAAAATAATCCTTGTCTTTTACCAACAATCAGCAAAGCAAAAATAAAAATCCATGCTACTATCAAGACGAATTGATCACGTTTTACGTCTAAAATAGTCCCAGTTAAATCTGCATTTTTGTCTGTACTTGCTTTAATCGTAACAAATAATTTGTCCCCAACATGGTATTCTTGATCGAATGCCCCAGATGCTGAATATTGATTTGTAAAATAAATATTCCGGCCTATTTCTTCCCCGTTTTTTAAAACAGCCGTAATACGCTGAGTATATAAATAATCCTCGTTATTATACATATCCGATTCAGTGGTTGAATCCGTCAATTCCGTTTTTATTACTTCTGCAATTGGACGTGCATAAAATGCTTCGTTGTGATAAACGAAAAAGACAGAAGCGATAAAGCAGATTGCTATTAGGATATAAAATAAAACTTTGTTATAAGTCTTTTTTTTCGTGATGTTTTCCAATGAAAACCTCCTGAGAAGGGGATTTAACTATATTCGTAGCAAATGTCTATTGCTGGAGTTGCACAAACAACGACTTACAATACCACTACAAATTTATTGTCAAGGCAAACGAATGTAGCCATGGTAATTTAACGCTCTAATTGAACAGAGGTTCCTTGCTTTTGATTACCTCTATTTAAGTTATTGCAAAATTAATATGCTGTTATTCAAAGATATAAGGTTTTTTAGTGCCTTTAGAGGCGTTAGAACTTTATCATGAAAGTGCCGAGGCATAATTGCAAAGCAGATGAAGTTTCTAAATTAATGACTATCTTTGAGTTATTATCTAAAAATGCTATACGGAAATAGCTTATTCAACTTATGGAAAAAATGTTAGAGCTTATGTAGATCGATATATATTATTGCAAATGATCAAGGTATTTGTGTTCTTTATAGTATTGTGATAGATTAGTAGATACTATTAAATCGAAAGGAGGTAAAAGTGATGGAAACTGTATTTGCGAAAGGTTTAGCAGAAAAAGAGGTAAAATCTTACATGCTCCTTGGGGGATTTGCTGTCAAGGGGAGAAGTCTGCCCTTTTTTAAGCAAATTTCATATCGAAAAAAGCTTCCGGAAGCTTTTGCCTTCTTACTTTAACAATTGTAATCAATTATTTTAGATGTATTTGTATAAAATATTATGCAAATAAGCGCCGGTTCTGTCGGCGCTTATTTGCGTTTCCGTTGTGAAATATAGGGAATATATCCTTTACTTGTAGGGGGTATTTCGCACTTTTAAGGCGCCGTTCTTTCGGCGTCTTTTTGTGTTTTAAAGGAGTGAAAGAAGATGTGTAACCTTATATGTCCATTCATCTGTTAAGTGTCTTTAGCTTGGTAACAGAGATGGTCAAAATCTATAAGGAGATTAAATAAATGATACTTCAATTAAATGGAATTAGTAAAAGCTATTTGGGAGATCCAATACTCTCTAATATAACGATGAAAATTGAGCGTGGAGATAAAATTGGACTCATTGGTGTTAATGGGGCGGGTAAATCAACTTTATTAAAAATAATTGCGGGAGACCTTCCTTATGATAATGGAGAGCTTTACATCGGGAAAGGTATTAAAATTGGTTATTTACGTCAGGACAGTGGTTTGAATCCGGACAATACGATGTGGACTGAAATGTTAGAAGCATTTACTGACCTTCTTGAGGTTGAAAAAGAACTTCGAAGTCTTGAAAAGAAGATGAGTGATCCATCGTTTATAGACAATCCTAAAAAAATTGAAAAAATTATGGATCGATATGCAATAAAATCAGAATGGTTTATGCAGCATGGTGGCTATGAGATGGAAGCTAAAATTAACAGTATTCTTAATGGGATGGGCTTTGAGAGTATTTCAAAAAATACCCCTATTCATCAGCTAAGTGGTGGACAAAAAACTCGACTTGCACTAGCGAAAATCTTACTGGGACAGCCAGATTTACTATTACTAGATGAACCGACGAATCATTTGGATTTTACAACTTTAAATTGGCTTGAAGGGTATTTACGCTCATACCAAGGGGCCATTCTTATCATTTCGCATGATCGATATTTTTTAGATGCACTTGTTAACGGTATATATGAGATTGAAAGAACAGAGATCAGGAAATATGTAGGTGATTATTCTAAATATGTGGAAAGTAAAGAGAAAACTCGCAAATTGCTTGAAAATAAATATGTCATGCAGCAGCACCAGATTTCGAAGATGGAAGACTATATACAACGCAATATTGCTATGGCTACTTCTTCTAGAAGTGCAAAAAACAAAAGAAAACAGCTTGAGAGAGTTGAACGAATTGAAAAGCCTCTAAAGGACATAAAACATACATGTATGGCATTTTCAATAGAAAAAAACGCTCATAAGGACGTGTTAAAGGTACGAGATTTATCAATACCGTTTATTGTAGATTCCGAGCAACTACCACTATTAAAAAATATCAATTTTCAGCTACAGCGAGGAGAAAGAGTTGCGTTAATTGGTCCGAATAGTGTTGGAAAAACTACCTTATTAAAGGCGCTGTTAAAGGAGCTTAGTCCAGATAGTGGTGTTATCGCTTGGGGCAACGGTGTGACGGTAGGTTACTACGATCAAGAGCAGTTGAACCTACACCCAAATAACAGCATTTTACATGAGGTTTGGAGTATGTTCCCGCACATTGAAGAAACGAGAGTTCGTACTGTTTTAGGGAATTTCTTATTTACGGGAGAAGATGTGTTTAAAAAGATATCTACCCTCAGTGGGGGTGAGAAGGCACGTGTAGCATTAACGAAGCTCGTATTACAAAAAGCCAACGTGCTTATTATGGATGAACCAACTAACCATCTTGATTTATTTAGTAAAGAAGTATTGGAACAAGCTCTTTTGAAATATGAGGGAACACTTTTCTTTATTTCGCATGATCGATATTTTCTTAATAAGCTAGCACATAAAATGGTGGAGCTTTCCTCAACTGGCTCGAGTATCTTTAACGGTAATTACGACGATTACATGAAAATGAAATTAAACGAATGGTCATGAGGATGGAAAGGCAAAGAGGACCACCGATTGAGATGTGTTTAGTAAATAAATATAAAAATGAAAAGAGGAAGATAAAATGATAAATGAAAATCGAATTGCAGTTATTACAGGATCAGGTAGTGGGATTGGTAGAGCAACTAGCATTAAATTTGCTGAAAATGGCTATAAAGTTGTGTTAGTTGATTTTAACGAGGCAACTGGAGAAGAGACACTTAAGCTAATTCAACAAAATGGCGGAGAGGGAATTTTCGTTAAAGCGGATGTTTCCAAAGTAGAGGATGTTCAGAATTATGTACAGCAAGCTGTAGACACATATGGACGAATCGATGTATTGTTCAACAATGCCGGCATAATTCAAAAGTTTGCACCATTTACAACGGTTGAATTGGAAGAATACGACCGTATTATGGATATTAATATTAAAGGTATTTTTCTTGGCATGAAATATGTTATTCCAGTAATGGAGAAGCAGGGGAAAGGGTCGATTATTAATACAGCTTCATCAGCAGGTATTCGTCCGGAACACAGTATTGCTGTATACTCCGCAAGTAAACATGCCGTAATCGGTTTAACGAAGGGGGTAGCAATTGAGTATGCTAATAAGGGCATTCGCATTAATGCTGTATGTCCAGGGGGGATCGTTACACCATTATTCCATAGTGTTGGTGAAACACTTGAAAAAACAGGATACGTACCAGAAGAAATGTCACGTGTACGTATGGGACGCCATGGTGAACCAGAAGAAGTAGCAGAAGCGGTTCTATTCTTAGCTTCAGATAAAGCAAGTTTCATGGCCGGTGCTGTTGTCTCGGTTGACGGTAGTTTAACTGTATAAAATTATTATCCTTTAAACAGTCATGCCATTGGTCTTTATGAATGACTAATGGCAGTGGCTGTTTTTAACTTCTTTCAGCAATTTTTTTCCGTAACGAAAGTGAAATGGCAGTTACAAATGAAATGACGCAATTATGACTCGTCATAATTGATCTTCATTTAAGTAGTAAAAGTGAAAACGGCAATAATATTATATAGTGCAGTATTTAGTAGTGAGAAAACATAGCAACAACTTAAATTAGCGAATGCGAATAAATTTGAGAAAAATATTTATAAAGAATTATCTGGATAATATAATAAAATAGTGTTATCGTAAGAACTAGCTAAATAAAATATCCTTCGGGGTCGGGTGAAATTCCCAATCGGCGGTGATGAAGCAATTCAAAGTCCGTGAGCGTAAGCTGATTTGGTGCAAATCCAAAACCGACAGTTATAGTCTGGATGGGAGAAGGGTAAAAGTGTGAGCTTTTTAAATTCGCTTGAGTTTATAAGGTTTATTTGAGTACGCTTTTATAAACTACTACTTCCCATCGTATAAGTTGGGAAGTTTTTTTTGTTGTATCTTCAAAGTGGGTGTTTGAACACCTACTTTGAAGATACAGCCTCCGGACGTAATTACGCCAAAGCGAAATTGATTTAGCTTAAAAATTTTATAGCAATATGTTCTTCGGGGTCGGGTGAAATTCCCAATCGGCGGTGATGAAGAAATTCAAAGTCCGTGAGCGCAAGCTGATTTGGTGCAAATCCAAAACCGACAGTTATAGTCTGGATGGGAGAAGAACGATAAGATGTTAGCCTATGGAAAAATTATGTATCCATAAGGTTTATTTGTTGACGTCTTATTTATTTTATATGAACTCCCAACCCCTTTAATCAAAGGGGTTTTTTTGTTTAATGAAAATTATTTATTGCTAGGAAGAGGGACAAATATAGAGCCCTCAAAGTACAGGAAGTAGGTGGAAAAATGTTTACAGGGATTGTTGAGGATGTTGGTACAGTAAAAACCTTGCAAAGCGATCGACAAAGTATGAAAATCACTATTATTTCATCGAAAATGGTGGAGGATGTAAAGCTCGGGGACAGTATAGCAGTCAATGGTGTTTGTTTAACAGTGGTACATTTTAATGAGCAAGAGCTAACGATGGATGTGATGCCTGAATCGGTGAAAGCCACAAATTTACAGCAGCTCGCTGTTGGAGATCCTGTAAATTTAGAGCGCGCCATGTCTGCTAATGGACGTTTCGGTGGACATTTTGTATCAGGACATGTTGACGGAGTAGGAAAAATATTGCGTAAACGGCCATTAGCAAATGCAGTCTATATTGATTTTGAGCTGTCAGAGGAGTTAACGAGCTATTGTATTCCAAAGGGTTCCATCACGATTGACGGTACGAGCTTAACACTTTTTTATGTCGAGAAAAATTGTGTCACAGTAGCACTGATACCGCACACTTACAAGGAAACAATTTTAGGTAAGAAGAAAATTGGAGATCTCGTCAATATAGAAACCGATTTAGTTGGAAAATATATTTTGCATCAACTTAAGCATGGACAGGTAATGCCAACCATTACGAGAGACTTTTTAGCACAAAACGGGTTTTAACTAACACTGACTAGGAGGTGGCGATATTGCTACATTCAATTGAAGAAGCGATAGAGGATTTAAAACAAGGCAAGATGATTGTTGTTGTAGATGATGAGGACCGAGAAAATGAAGGGGACTTACTAGCACTCGTGGAATTTATGACCCCTGAAACGATTAACTTTATGGCGACCTATGGAAGAGGTTTAATTTGTACGCCAATTTCACCGCAGCTTGCACGAAAATTAGCATTAACCCCTATGGTTAGTATCAATACAGATAATCATCAAACGGCATTTACCGTTAGCATAGATCATGTGAATACAACTACAGGAATTAGCGCCTTTGAACGGGCAATGACTATACAAAAAATGATAGAACCACAAGCAAAGACTGAGGATTTTCGTAGACCTGGCCATGTATTTCCGTTAATAGCAAAGGAAAATGGTGTGTTAGAGCGCAGAGGACATACAGAAGCAACAATTGATTTGGCCAAACTTTGTAACAGTATTCCTGCGGGCATTATTTGCGAAATTATGGGCGATAATGGCAAAATGCTACGCTTTAATGACCTGGTCCAGTATGCAGCTCAACATCATTTAAAAATGATTTCCATAGAAGCATTGGCAACATATAGACGTCAACAAATAGTTAAAGAAAACACAATAACAATATAAAAAAGGCTTTTCACCAAAAGTTGTAGATGACTTTTAAAACGTATGTCATGTATATAAGTTGATTGTAGTGGACGCCCCTAGGAAAGCGTCCGGTCGGAACGGAAGTCAACCACACGTTATAGTGATGATCCATAAAAAAGGAGAAAAGAAAAATGGGTAAAATATTTGAAGCACAATTAATTGGTACGGATTTAAAAATAGCAGTAGTAGTAGGACGTTTCAATGAATTTATTACAAGCAAATTATTGGACGGGGCGTTAGATGGTTTAAAGCGTCATGGTGTGGATGAGAATTCTATCGATGTAGCATGGGTTCCTGGTGCATTTGAAGTTCCTTTCGTTGCTAAACAGTTAGCTGAAACAAAGAAGTATGATGCAATTATTGGACTAGGTACGGTGATTCGTGGTTCAACAACACACTATGACTATGTATGTAATGAATCGGCAAAAGGTATTGCAAGTGTGTCATTATCTACAAATGTACCTGTTATTTTTGGTATTGTGACAACTGAAAATATCGAGCAAGCAATTGAGCGTGCAGGCACTAAATCAGGCAATAAAGGCTATGATGCGGCAATGTCTGCTATCGAAATGGCAAACTTAAAGAAGATGATTGGATAAAGCCTCCACGTAATTACGCCAAGGCGAAATTGATCTTCATTCAGCAATATTTTATTTGTAGTGACAGCTACAGATGATTTGGCAACGGTCACATCCTGTTTCCTTGAATATTTTTAAATATCAAGGGGAAATATATGTATAAGTATATGGATTAATGTACTAATTTGGAGCTGGCTCAGTAGGAGATGAGAAATATTTCATCAATGGAACAAGAGTTAAATTTGAATTCTTTGAAGGCATTATTTCAACGCTCTGCTGATGTGGTCTTCCAAAAGTATATCTTTCAGCAACATAAGGTACATTTGATAAAATGTGAAGGGCTCATTAATGAGCGGCTACTGGAAACCGTTATCGTGCAA
Source organism: Lysinibacillus sp. fls2-241-R2A-57 (assembly GCF_030209535.1). Classification (NCBI taxonomy): domain Bacteria; kingdom Bacillati; phylum Bacillota; class Bacilli; order Caryophanales; family Bacillaceae; genus Lysinibacillus; species Lysinibacillus sp. fls2-241-R2A-57. The sequence continues at coordinate 12,468 of NZ_JARVRU010000095.1, read as the reverse complement.
CGAATTCAATCATTATTTACGGCAACAACGGATGAATTGTTAGAAGAGCATATACAAAATAATTTACACATTCCCCATCTTCAAAAAATATCAAGTAAAGATGATGCCATCACAAAAGTCTATAAAGGACATGTTTTACTGTATTTCGAAGATATGAATTTGTTGTATTCAAGTAATATTGCTAAAAAACCGAATCGGGAGCCTAAAGAAACATTCCTTGAATTAGTTATCAAAGGCCCGAGAGATGATTTTATTGAGGATGCTTTTATTAATATTGCTTTATTACGAAAACGATTACCTACTAATTCATTAAGTGTTGAGACATATGAACTTGGTAAACGTTCCAAAACAACCGTAGCTGTACTTTATTTAGCAGATGTCGTAAATCAAAAGATGCTTGAGCAAATAAAATTACAGCTACAGCAAATTGATATCGATATTGTATTTAGTGGAGATTTATTGATGGAAAGAATTGAGCGAAGTGCTAAAATTCTACCTAGACATGATTATACCGGACGTCCTGATTTTGCTTTACAAGCTTTAAGTAATGGGCGCATTCTTATCATAGTTGATGGTGTATCATATGTCATTATTACTCCTGCTAATTCAATGTTACTATTTAAATCCAGTGAAGATAATGAATATCCGATTATTGTAAGTTCTATGGAGCGTTTATTACGAAGAATAGCTATCTATTTAAGTGTACTTTTACCAGGTTTTTGGCTTGCACTAACGACCCATCATCAAGAGCAATTGCCCTTTATTCTTTTAGCGACAGTCGTTGAATCAAGAACGGGTCTCCCATTTCCAACGATGCTTGAAATATTAATGATGCTTTTTATGTTTGAATTATTTCGAGAAGCAAATATACATCTCCCCAATGTTATTAGTGGTTCAATAAGTGTTGTTGGGGGATTAATTATTGGAGATGCAGCAATTAAAGCAGGTGTTACGAGCCCTTCCATGATTGTAGTTATTGCTACTTCGAGTATTGCAGCTTTTACACTCGGCAATCAATCTATTGTATCAGCCATGAGTATTTTCAGGATAATTATTATTATAGCATCTGCTTTTTTGGGGTTATTTGGTTTCTTTATTTCGATGTTCTTCATACTTCTTTATATGGCAAATTTACGAGTATTAGGTGTTCCTTACTTAAGTTTAGGCGCAGATTTTGATTGGCAGGATATTAAAAAGTCTTTATTTCGTTTATCTCTAGAAGGTTACGGTAAGCGACCGACATTTTTAAACTTACAGGACAAGTCAAGAACATCTAGTAAAAAAAAATAAATACTTATTATACAAAAGATCAGGTATTATATGCCTGGTCTTTTTAACATCTTTCAGCTCATGTTTTTTGTAGCGAAAGCAAAGCGTCAGGTACAGATGTTTTTTGTACCAAAAGTGCAACGGCAGTTACAGGTGTTTTTTTGTACCGAAAGCAAAGCGACAGGTACAGAAGTCTCCTTAGAATGAATCTTTAGTTCCTAAACTTTAAAAGGAGGATGTACCCAAACAACGAAAATGGAATTAGATATATAATAAGGAGAGTGGCATCAACAAAAGCTATTCTCCTTTTTTAGTTTACTTTCGAGTGAAGGATTATTAAACTATTGGTTACAGTTTCCTTGTAAATTAAAAATTGTTAAAGCATTTTATCAGTACCCGGTAGTGGCCGAGTAATGAGTAAGGGATAGCCCAATGCGTAAGTGTGCGGTAGCCAAATCTTCATTGTAATGATAAAATAAGAACAAATATTCTTCTTTAGAAACGGAAGAAGAATCTTTGATTGTCAAAAAGCGTAAAATAGCATTTATCCAAATGAAGAACAGTAGTTATAAGCCGAACGTTTTCAACAGGCACGAATCACTACGTTAATGACTTTAAAGAACAAATCAGAAACAACTAAAAAAATTATACTTACTATCGTATAATAGCAGGCGTGTTGATTGGGAAAAAATAGGTTTTTTATTGAGTGATAAAAGGATTTTTTTGTTACTATTTTGCCGATATATTTCCATTTTAACTAATTGTAGCGTAGGGCAACTCGACTCCGGCAGGAAAGCGAGACAGACGAGACCCTGCACTAAGCGAATGTTTTCTGGCGAAAGCGAAGCGACAGCAATTTGTTTATCTGCGCGAAAACGGAGTAGCAGTGGCAACAAAGCGGAGGAAGCGGCTCGACGCTCGCCCGCAGGAAGCCTTGCTCTGCGCGACAGCGACAAATGTTTTATCTGTGCGAAAGCGAAGCGTCAGCAACAAATGTTTTATCTGTGCGAAATCGAAGCGACAGCAACAAAGCGAGTAGCCCGTAGCGGAAATCAGCCTCTCCGAATGTATAAAAATGGTTAATCAACACATCTGATATAATAGTAATATTGGATACGAAGTTGTTTCAATAGTAAAAAGTATGACAATATGTCAACTGTGACTAACAATTTTTATGATTGATGCGAATGTCAAGCTCACACTTAATTAAGGCAGTATTCATTTCTATAGATGAGGAAGTACCAGTTTGTATGAAAAAGCGAAAAATAAAACTAATTTTATTACTATCAATTATATTATTATTATTGTTTACAAGTTTAAACATCTTTACATCTTACATAAAAATGAAAAAGACAGTTGAAGAGGCAATAGCGAGCCAAAGTTTAGAAGCTGCTACTTCTATTGCCTCTTCAATTGACGTCGAGGCATACCAACAATTTTTAAAGGACCCCCAAAAAAATGATTATTATTGGGAAATAAGAAACTATTTAAATGATGCCAGAGTAAAACTAGGTGCTCTATTTGTTTATACATTAGAGGTTGATAATCCAAAAGAATCAAAAGCAATGATTATGGGATTACCAGGTGAATATACTAAAGGCTTCGATATTGGAGAGGTCTGTACAGTACCTGAGGAGCAAGTGCGTAAAGCCTATAAGGGAGAAACATATGTAACGGAAGTGATACCAGATTCTGGACACGGTGCTTATCTATCTGTTGGTGCGCCTATAAAGGATAAAACAGGGAAAATTATTGCATACCTAGGCATCGATATTAGTGCAGAAAAGCTAAATGGCATCAAGGGAAAAGTGATCGAAGATAATCTTCTTATGTTTATTTTTAATGGTGGACTCATTTTAATCGTTATTGGCTCTTTTTTATTTTTACAGAGATGGTATCAAAAAGAAGTGGCGAAGGAAGTTGGAGCGACAGAAGATACATATCAAGCAGAAATTAAAACTTTAATTACTTCTGTGTCCTCTTTAAGACATGACTTTACAAATCATATACAAGTCTTGCATGGACTTCTTCAATTAGACAAACCTGAACAGGCTAAACAATATTTATCTTCACTATCAAAAGAGGTTCAGGCTATTAAGTCGCTGAAATTAAATATTGATCATCCAGGCTTATCAATATTATTGGAGACGAAAAAACTAACGGCACAAAATCATAATATCGATATGAATTTCACAGTTTCACAGGATGCATTTAATAAAATTAAAACAACGGATCTAATCAAAATCTTGTCAAATTTAATAGATAATGCGATTGATGCGGCAAATGAATTACCAGAGGGGCAACCTAAAATAACAATTTGTTGCAAAGCAGACGACACGCAATATGAATTTAAGGTTACAAATACTGGACCAAATATTGTAGAAGCGGGGCAAATATTTAAGCAAGGATTTTCCACGAAGAAACCAGAAAGTGGTAAAATAAGAGGGCAAGGCTTGTTTATTGTGAATGAAATAGTCAATAAATACAACGGACAAATTTCTATCGACTCATCAAAACATTTAGAAACAACAGCAATAGTAAACATTCCGATAAAGTAACTTTCTAAGCTTCCTACAGAAAATTGTAGGAAGTTTTTTTAACTTTATTGACCGAAGTCCATTACCGGAGAAGTAAAGGGATTTACCAGCTAAATTAGCTACTCTACCGGTGTAGTAACTGTTTCACTATGTGAAAAGCTGTTACGACTTTCACTTTTACATTTTTTGAGTAATTCATTTCATATAGTACTAATAATCGAATTGGTATTCTATTTGGAGGGGATGAAATATTTGGATCAATCAATCCTTGATTTATTGAAAAAGGGTGGCTTCGTTTTGTATGCAAGGCATGGTGAAGCAACTGTTGGGAGAGATCAGCCATATTTAAATTTTCAAGATTGTTATACTCAAAGAAATTTGTCTGAAGTTGGGCGAAGGGAGGCAATTTACTTTGGACAAATGCTACGCTATTTACAAATTCCAATCAGTTCACAGATTGTCGCAAGTCCTTTTTGTCGTACAATTGAAACGGTGCAGCTCGCATTCCCTTATGCGAATGTCCAAATTGACCCATTTGGGTATGAAATTTTTAAATTGGGTGGGAATATTCCTATCGTTGAAAAAACAAATATATTATCAAATCTGCAATCAATGTTAGAAAGAAAGCCACCGCAGGGAATGAATCAAGTAATCATTGCCCATAGCTTTCCTGAAGGTGTTGGATTGGGGAAAATTTCAAACATGGGGATGGTTATTGTTAAGCCAAAAGGTCCTGGAAAGGGCTATGAAATAGTAAAAAAATTAACTTTAAAAGATTTAGCGCCTTTAGATAGTAGCTCAAGTTAAAGCTGAAAAGAGGGGAAACATGAAAATAAAAACAGTGTCACAATGCACATTAGAGGAAACTTTGAAAGCTTGGAATAAAGGTTTTGAGGAGTATTTTGTAGAAATTAAAATGAATGAAGAGACGTTTTTAAATCGACTTGTTGGAGAGGGACTATACCCAGAGCTTTCAATCGTCGCATTTGATCATCATAATCCTGTTGGTATTGTCTTAAATGGCTTTAGACAAATTGCAGGTAAGAAAACCTCTTGGAATGGTGGAACAGGCATCTCTCCAGAGTATCGCGGAAAAGGTATTTCTCGGGTTTTGATGGAAGAAACAATCGCCATCTATGAAAGAGAGAACGTGGAAATTGCAACGCTTGAAGCTATTAAAGAGAATAAAGTAGCGATCGCTTTGTATGAGAAGTATGGCTATACAATTACAAATCAATTGCTATTTTTAAGTGGTGAATATGAGGCAAAAGTAGAGAAAGAAGCTACAATTCATGTGGAAACTATTCGACCAGAGCAGCTCCCACATTTATCATTTTATCAGGAAGATGTTCCTTGGCAATGTAGCTGGCAAAGTAATAAACAAGGAGAAGCTAAAGTTTTTTATAACGACAATAATGCCGCGATTGGTTATATGTTATATAGAACAGTATGGGGTAAGGATGGGGCAATCGACCACATAGTGCTTTATCAATTAGAGCTATTAGAGAATGGCGATGTAGAAAATATTCCACACTTTATCGCAAGCATCACAAATCACAAAGTGAAACTAGCCACAGTTAACTTTTTAGCAAGTAATCCAGTCACGAGCTATTTGATGGACAATGGGCTAGAAGTGAAGACAGAGCAAGTGCAAATGAAGAAAAAAATGAATTGAATAAGAATAATAGGGGGAGGTTCGTCAAGCTAGGCAAAAAATATAAAGATTAGGTAGTTATAAAAAAGAAGGTGATTAGTTATGAAGAAAATACTAATTTGTAATTTACTAATATTAGTATTGGTAGGTTGTTCACCGACTATAAATACTAACCCCACTGCGAATTCTATTCTTAAAGAACATTCTCAAGCAGATATTCTTCAGTATAATAACTTAATTTATATAAATGCTACAAGCTTGGAATCAATGAAACAATTAGAATATACGAAGAGTGAGAAGATAGGGAAAATTATTAAAACAACAAATTCCTCTAAAAATTTCAAAGATTTTTATGCTACTAAATTGGAAAGTGGAACAGAAATTTTCTCTACAAATGATCATAATATTTATACAATCATTGCGGAATCGAATGGGCAACAAATACTTTATACGGCTCTGCTTGAGGGTTAGTGATCTTAACAGTACTTATATCAGGTTGTAAACATTTGAAAATTCCCGTATACTAATTCGATAAAGAATGTAAATAAAGGATGATTTAAAATGACGTTTGAAGAGATATTACCACGCTTAAAAGCGGGAGAAAAAGTAATTCGTAAAGGTTGGGGCGGTGCCGAATTGTATGTGAAGCTTGTTGGACAAAGCGAGCATGATGGCGAGACTTTGAATCCGTATTTTTTAATTAATGTACGCGGTGAGGGCTACACAATGTTTACACCAACTGTCTGTGATTTGTTAGCGGAAGATTGGGTAATTGTCAATTAATCTAAAAAGAAGTCATCTCAAATGAGGTGGCTTTGTTTATTTTTTTGAGGAGAGACGTTATGAAATTTGAAGAATATAATGGCAAGACGGTATTTGTAACGGGTGCTGCTTCAGGTATTGGACAGGCTCAAGTTGTTGCATTTTTAGAAAATGGGGCAAACGTATTCGGTTTTGATTTGGATGAGAGAGGGCTAGAAAATCTACATCACCAATATCCTGAACAATTTGCCTATAGAGTAGGTAGTGTATGCAGTAAAAACGATGTAGAAGGAGCATTTGAAGCCGCAGTTTCAATATTTAAGCAAGTAGATATTTTATTAAATACGGCAGGCGTTTTAGATGGCTTCGCAAAAACGCTCGATACAGATGAGGCGCTTTGGGATAAAATCATGAATACCAATGTAAAGGGTACTTTTTTTGTGACGAATACGATATTACCTCATATGGTAAAACGAAAATCAGGCATAGTCGTCAATATGGCATCTATTGCAGGACTAGTTGCAGGCGGTGGTGGAGCGGCATATACAGCGTCTAAACATGCGATTGTCGGCTATACAAAGCAATTAGACTTAGATTACTGTCGTGAAGGAATTCGTGCCAATGCCATTGCACCGGGAGCCATTCAAACACCGATGAACAAGGCTGACTTTGAAGGGGACGGGGAAATGGCGAAATGGGTAGCGAGTGAAACTCCTGCAGGTCGCTGGGCTCAACCAAGTGAGGTGGCGAATCTAACACTTTATTTGGCTAGTCAAACAGCTGATTATATACACGGTGCAATCATACCGATTGATGGTGGCTGGCTAACAAAATAAGATTGTTCAATCTGAAATTCTTCTGCTATAATACGCAAGTAAGCAAAATTTAGCTTGCACTGCGGCACTTCAGATAGGGCGAAAAGCTCTCTTCCTTTGGCCGTAGTTATTACTAAAATAGCGGATGTGCTATTTTACAAAGGAGAATAAAATTGAATACATCTATTGTAAAAGATTCAAGCCGTACTTCTGTAACCGAACTTACAAAGACGGCACTAGTTGCAGCTTTATATGTGGCTGTAACTGTTTTATTGTCAGTCATTAGTTTTGGAGCTGTACAGTTACGTTTATCGGAAATGTTCAACTATCTGGCATTGTACAACAAGCGCTATGTATTAGCTGTGACATTAGGAGTAGTACTTGCAAATTTCATGTCGCCAACGTGGATATTAGATGTACCCATTGGTGGTATTTCGACATTTCTAGTATTAATTCTTTGCCGAAAAGTAACGAAAAATATAACAAATGATATTTTAAGAATGGTTATAACTGCATTGATTTTTGCTATATCAATGTTCACCGTTGCAGGACAATTAACAATCCTCTATGATCTTCCATTTTGGGCAACTTGGTTTACAGTTGGGATTGGGGAATTATTGTCAATGACAGTTGGTGGTGTGACTATTTATTTATTAAATAAAAAAATCGATTTATCGAAATAAATTGTAGCGAAAAAAGCAAGTCGCCATTAAAAGGAGACTTGCTTTTTTGATTCCATAAAAAAACTGGCTTGCGATCAGTCGGCGGAATGGGAGGAACGATTACATGAACACTTGAGGAAGTCTCACGCTCCATAAAGTCTTTTCCACTTTATTCGACTGTTACAGCTAGTTCCTTCACAAGTAGGGATGAGGAGCCATACCCATTTGGCAAGAAGTAAAGATCTGAGCTAGTTTCTTCGATATTGTTTAAGAAATGAAAGAAGTTTCCGGCTATTGTCATTTGCTTCACAGGTGAGACAACTTTGCCATCTTGAATATGAAATCCTTGTGCTGCGACTGAAAAATCACCCGAAATCGTATTCGTACCAGAGTGTAGCCCAGATAATTCTGTAATAAGTACTCCTTCAGATACTGAGGCCATTAACTCCTCCTGTGATCGCTTACCTGGTGAAATATATAAATTCTGAGGTGCGATTGATAAAGTACTTTTGTAAGAGTCTTTATGTGCATGTCCGCTCGTTTCGCAGCCTTCCTTCTTTGCCGTTTTTCTATTGTGCAATAGTGTTTGCAGTGTTCCATCTAAGATTATTGCTTGCTCCTTTGTCGCAACACCTTCACCGTCAAAACTTGCTCCAGACAATGCCTTAGGGTGGAATGGGGCATTAAGCAGTGTGAAAGCATCTGACGCCACTTTTTGTCCTACTTTGCCTTTTAACAAAGACTGGTTCTTTTGTGCATTTTCAGCTGACAGTACAGGCATAAAAGTACTTAATAAAGAAGCAGTTGCATCAGAACGTAGGATGATTGGATATTTTCCAGATGGAATCGACTTTTCACCTAGATTCGCAAGTGCTTCCTCAGCTGCTGCTTTAGCAATTTCATCAGCATTGAGAGAATGAAAATCACGTGTCATTTTTAAATAACCACCCGTTTTCAGTTCATCACCTTCTTTGACAACTGTGGATAGGAAGATGACTAAGCCGTTCTCCTTATGTGATAAGGAAAGGTCTTTACTATTCGCTAATGAACGTTCAGTACTATATTCTTCGAGAAAACAGTAATCTAACGTTACAATGCGCGCATCGTAAGTACGAATTTTTTGTTCAATTAAACGAAGTAGCTCTATTTTTTCAGGAATTCCTATAGTCTCTAATTCTTCATTGTAAAATTCATATGATGTGTATTCGTTACTGCCATCAAAAATGTCTATGCCTTCATCCTCATCTAGAACGTCTGCATTTGTTTTTGCACTGTTGATTAAAAAGGAAATCGAATCATCGTCTAATTTTTCTGTATAGGCGTAACCCATTTTTCCGTTATGCAGCCCGCGTAGACTTAGACCCCCATCTTCAGACGTTTCGTAGCTATCGATCTGCCCTTCGTAAAGCATGCATTTAAAAGAATTTTTCCGTTCATAAAAAACTTCAGCTTCTTGAAAACCAGCTTCTATCGCCTTATTCAATAGTTTTTCTTGGTATTCAGCAATGTTCATAAATTATTCCCCCTTCGTTCCTCCAACTGTTATTTCACTAACGCGAATCATCGGCTGGCCAACATTGACAGGAAGACTACCACTAATTGATCCACACATACCAGCACCATGCGCAAGATTATTACCAACACGATCAACTAGCTGTAATGTTTTTGCCCCATTGCCTATAAGTGTTGCACCACGTACAGGACGATCGATTTTTCCATCCTTTACGATATAAGCTTCCATAACTGCGAAGTTATAGTCACCAGTCGATGGATTTACTTGCCCGCCACCCATATATTTTGCATAAATACCATATTCAGTGGATGCAATAATTTCTTCATGTGTTGATGTACCCGGAGCGATATAGGTGTTAGTCATTCGGGATGTTGGATTGAAACGATAGGATTGGCGACGTGAAGAGCCAGTTGGTTCGGCATTCATACGGCGTGCATTAAATTTATCAATCAAGTAGCCTTTTAAAATACCATTTTCAATTAAGATGTTTTTTCGCGTTTTTTCCCCTTCATCATCAATGTTAAGAGAACCCCATTCGTTTGGAAGTGTGCCATCATCAATATATGTAACAATATCAGGGGCAACTTTTTCACCAATACGATTTGCAAAAACGGAATTGTTTTTCGCGACGGCTGTAGCTTCAAGTCCGTGACCACAAGCCTCGTGAAATATAACACCACCAAATTCATTATCAATGATGACAGGGAATTTACCGCTAGGACATTCATCGGCATGAAGCATAGTGACCGCAATACGTGCAGCTTCACCAGCATAGTGTTCCAGATTTAGATTTTCGATAAATTCAAAGCCCGCATGTGCGCCAGGACCATAGAAGCCCGTTTGCATTTCTTTGCCCTCAGAGGCAGTTGCCTGGATGGCAAGTCGACTATAGATACGCGTATCTTCTACAAATTTTCCTTCTGAGTTGGCGATTAAAACATGCTGCTCTTCGTCAAGATACCGAACTTTAACTTGACTGATGCGTTCATCATAGTTTCTAGCAATGTCATTAGCCTGCCGCATGATTGTTGCTTTTCTAGCATGCTCCACACTGTTTGGAAGAATGATAATGTTATGAAGAGGCGTAATAATTTCTTTATTTAATGGTTGAATCGTTCCAGTAGCACCTCCTTTAATGGCAAGTGCTGCTCGTTTTGCTGCTGCTAGTAAGCCTTCCTCTGAAAAATCGTTTGTGTATGTGTAGATGCTCTGAAGACCGGAAAAAATGCGTATACCAATGCCGAAGTCACGCCCTGAAATACTTTGTTCAATTTTTCCACTTTGTAATGTACATTCATTGACGAATTTATCCTCGATGAAAACTTCGGAAAAATCGCCACCTGTAGAAAGGGCTTCTTCAAGTACATTTTCAATAACTGATTGTTTAATCATATTTTTCCCTCCTTTTCCTAAGTATACTAAAAAATTAGAAAAATCTGAAATGTAATATTTTAGATTTTTTCTCATAAGTTCATATATATTCCAAATGAAACATTTTATGATGTGTAGTGTTTATGTTAGATAAGAGTGGGATGTAAATAAATTTTGTGAAAGGAGCCTTATCGAGGTGAAGGGAACTTTTAATCAATCGACAATGGATGAGTTGGTTGCTCAGACGATCGAAAAGAAGAATATTAGGAGTGTTGTGTTATGTGTAGAAAAAGGGAATCATTCATTTTCACATGTGAGTAGTGCTGGGAATATGGAAGATGATACTCCATATTTTTTAGCAAGTGTCACGAAATTATATATTACAGCAATTATTTTGAAACTAAGGATGGAAAATAGAGTAGATTTGGACGATAAAATTTCACAATATCTTCCTGAAGATACAGTAAGTAGAATTCATATTTTGAAAGATATTGATTATTCTAATGAAATTACTATCAAACATTTAATGTCAAATACATCAGGCATTCCAGACTATTTTACTTCAGATGTTTTTTTAGAACTTGTGGATGGTAAGGATCAATTATGGCCTTTTGAGAAAACTGTACAATCAGTGAAAAAAATGAAACCTAAATTTAAGCCTGGACAAAAGGGAAAAGTACATTATTCTGATACGAACTATCAGCTTTTAGGAGAAATTATTAAAACAATTACTGGTCAATCTATTCACGAAGTATTTAGGCAATATATTTTTGATGCATTAAATCTCCAGCATTCCTATGTTTATGAGGACGTTAATGATGAAAAGCCTCTGCCTTTAACATATAAATCGAAACAGCTTCTAATTCCACAATATATGTCATCGATACCAGCAGAAGGTGGTATTGTATCGACAGCACAAGAATCCATGATATTTCTAAAAGCTTTCATAAACGGTCAACTATTTCCTAAAAATGACCTCAATGAGTTAATGAGTAATTGGAACTTCTTGCTCTTACCAGGGCAATTTTATTACGGAGTGGGAATAGTAAAGCAACCTATTTCGCTGGTTTCCTTTAAAAATGGATTAATAGGGCATTGGGGACAATCTGGCGCTTTTGCATTTTATTATCCACAGAAAGATTTGTATTTCACGGGGACGGTCAATCAAATTATCGGACATAGTGTAGCTGCACGCTTAATTTCAAAAATTATCAAGCGTTTTTAATGAATAAAATGAATCATTAAGGCCTTCTTTAACCAAACTAATGGTAAAGACAAGGAAGGTGATGGCATGCAGAAAGAGCAGTATAATGCAGGGGATAGTGTTTATATTTTTTATCGAAACCCACATGTTCTGGATGTAGCAAATATACAGGAAGCGGAAATTGTGAACAATCCGGATAATCCAAATGAACTGGTGCTATTTCTATTTGAGTCGTACTATCCACTAACAAACGATATTTTAATATTTACAAGCGAAATGGATGCTGCGCAAGCATATCATCAGTATTTTCATTGATAGCGGTAGAACATAAGCAGACTAAAAGGAACTGATTTTCCTGCAAGAGTTTCAACAACTTTTCAACATTCTATGAGAGAAAATTAATCATAAGTTTTCTCTCTATATTTTAACTAACTTTGGGTTCATCACCAAAAGTTGTGGATGACATTTGTTAAAATATATGCCATATATTAGTTAATCTTCGTTCCGGCTGTAGCGACAGCAACAACAAATGTTTTCTGTAGTGAAAGCGAAGCAGCAGCAACAAAGTGCCAGTTGGAACAGAAATCACCCCCTCGTTTTTTACCGAAGAGCCAAAAAATAGGAAGACTTTGAAGATTTATCGAAACAAAATCGCTCTTTATCGAAACTATTTGAGCTTTT
>NZ_JARVRU010000161.1:0-25594 GCF_030209535.1 Lysinibacillus sp. fls2-241-R2A-57 | reverse complement strand
TTTTCTTGCTTTTCTTGCTTTTCTTGCTTTTCTTGCTTTTCTTGCTTTTCTTGCTTTTCTTGCTCTTCTTGTTGTTCTTGTTGTTTTGATTGTTCTTGCACTTCTTGTTGTTCTTGTTGTTCTATCGCTATAGGATTTTTTGTTTCAATTGGACTGTCCGTTACAGAAGTCTCCTCTACTTTCTCAACCTCAACTACAGCTGCTTCAATTTGAGCAGGCTCTGTTGCATCGTCTAGCTTCTGTTCAGCAGCTTCTGCTTCATTTATCTCAACTACTTTTTCTTCCTCGGCTGGGTTACCCATCAATTTATCTTTTAAACGTTTAAAAAAACTCATGCTTGTTCGCTCCTTTGCTCCGCAAGTACGGGTTCATCTTCTAATTTTACTGATACAAGTTTAGATACGCCAGATTCCTGCATTGTAATACCATACAACACATCCGCACCCTCCATCGTTCCTTTACGATGTGTGATTACAATAAATTGTGTATTACGGCTAAATTTCTTCAAATATTGGCTATATCGAACGACATTTGCCTCGTCTAAAGCCGCCTCTACCTCATCGAGAATACAGAATGGTACTGGGCGTATATTTAGGATGGAGAATAATAAAGCGATTGCTGTTAGTGCACGTTCACCACCTGAAAGCAAACTTAGGTTTTGTAATTTTTTCCCTGGTGGTTGTGCTACTATTTCTATCCCTGTTTCTAGCAGGTTTTGAGGGTCCAATAACACTAAATCCGCCTGCCCTCCACCAAACAATTCACGGAATACACGTTTGAATTGCTCTCGAATAGCATAGAAGGTTTCGCTAAATCGTAGCGTCATTTCCTCATCCATCTCTTTAATTGCCTCATGTAATGTTTCCTGAGCAGCAAGTAAATCTTCACGCTGCTCTGTTAAAAATGAATGGCGTTCAAGTACCCGATCGTATTCCTCAATGGCACTCAAATTAACAGGACCTAGCTCCTCTATAGATTTCTTCAGCAGTTTTACTCGACGTCGCATATGCTCTTCATCTTCAATCGCAAGAGCTAACTCCTCAGCTTCCTTTGCCGTTAGCTGATAGTTTTCTTCTAGCTGTTCATTGAAATTATTGATCTCAAATTCTACGCGACTGCGCTTCAATTCATTAGCACGTATTGCTTCAAGGTAGCCTTTATGTGTACGTTGCAATTCCTTCAGCTGTTCTTCTAAAGTAGTAAGTTCTTGTTGTTGCGCTACTTTTTCATCTTTTTTCTGTGAGATTGTGTCCTGCAGAGAATCTCTTCTCGCTTTCCACGTAGTAACTTGCTCATCTACTTCTTCATCGCTTAAAAGTTTTGTCGATTCATTAGATTGAAGCCAAATTATTTCCTGAGAAATATCGTCGACCTTTTGACGAGCTTTGTTTAATTGTAGGGCTAACTCTGCAGTAGCAATTTGTACTTGTGACATTTGCTCCTGCATAACCGCTAACTGCGAGCGTTTTTCTGCCGATTGCTCACGAAGTACATCCTTCTCCGTTTCGCTTTGCAGCTTCACCTTACTTAGTTGTTCTACTGTTTCATTAATTTCTAACAGTTCGGTTGCTAGTGCCGTTAAACGCTCTGTAGCCGTTTCCTTTTGAGCTAACAATGCTTCTTCTCGTGTTTTTACATCTTGTGTTTCATTAGAAGCGAAAGATACTCGAGCAGATAAGCTTTTCTCGACAACCTCTAGCTCACGAATACGACTCGCCTGCTGCATTTCATCTTTTCGTAATTGCTCTCCGTCAAGCTTCAATTGTTCTACTTTGTCTCGCAATGTTGCAAGCTTCTCTTTTTCAATTGAGACAGCCTGTTCAGCACTATAAATTGATGCTTCTAACGATTCTAGCTTTACGATTAAACCATCTAATTCCGCTTTTCTTGTAAAGAGTGAAGATTGTTGCTTCACAGCACCACCTGTTAATGAACCGCCTGCATTGACGATATCACCTTCAAGTGTTACAACACGATATCGAAAACCACATAATCGAGCAATTTGGCTTGCACCTTCTAAATTTGATGCAACAATTACATTGCCAAGTAGGTTTTCGACAATTGTGCGGTTGTCTTCATCGAACGTAACAAGTGCATCAGCCATTTGGACAAATGCTGGGTGCTCAGTAGCTAGCTGAATCGCAGAAAGATTGATCTTACGTGACTTCATGACTGTTTTCGGTAAAAATGTTGCACGTCCAGCTCTCTTTTGTTTTAACCAATGAATAGCCTGTTGAGCATGTCGTTCATCGGTTGTCACAATATGCTGAGAGGCTGCCCCTAATGCTGTTTCAATAGCCTGAGAATATTTTCCACCCACTTGGATTAACTCAGCAACAGCTCCTTCAATTCCAACTAATTCACCTTTATCACGCGCTAACAATACTTCTTTTACGCCATGGAAGAACCCAGAGAAATCTGCTTCAAGCTCAGCTAGTGTATCTTTTCTAGCCTTCAATTGCTGCTGATGCTGATAAGCCTTATAAAGCATATCTTGCTTTTCATTAAACGTTGTATTAACGTTCTTAAGCTGCATTTGCAATGTTTCATATTGCTCAAGCTTTTCCTGCAATTCGTTAGTTGTTGTTGTATGAGCAACAACTAGCTTCTCTTTTTCCGTTAGAATTTGCGCAAGCTCCTGCCCGATTTCATCAGTTTGATCTGACATCCGTGCCGCCGTCGCTTTTTGCTGTGCTAATTGCTGTTCAATATTTTTTAATTCATTTTTGACTGTTGCTTCTTCGTTTAAGGAATCAATATATCGGTTTTTTTGCTCTTCAATTTCTTGTTCAATTTCAAAAACAGAGCGATTTAAAGATTGTTCCAATTGCTTGATACTTTGTTTTAACGCTGATACTTCTTGTTGTTTTTCTACGAACAATTCTTTTTTCTCTTGTTCTTGAACAATAAGAGCCTCAACCGCATCTTTTGCTTCTTGTAATGTTGTATTCAATTGAAGTAGTTGATTAGAAGCATTTTGTCGCTTTTCAGCCATTAACGCTTTACGACCATCCCAACGCTCTACTTCCATCGTCGCATTAACAAACTCAGCCTGAGTCGTATCTAAATAGTCATCTAGCTCTTTTAAAAGCTTACGAATGCTTGCGGTTTGCTTTTCAATTGAAGAAATATTATGAGCTTGTTTTTGTTCTGCTTCATATAGCTCCGTGTACTCAGCTTTCAGAGCATGCAAAGATTGTGCACAATTTTTTAAATCGTGCACAAGGATGGCGATATCAAAATCCTTTAACTCTGTTGACATTTGCACATAATCTCTTGCACTTGATGCCTGAATTTCTAACGGCTCCAGACGACTATCTAGCTCATGTAAAATATCTAAAACACGATACAAATTTTCATCTGTTTCAACAAGCTTATGCTCTGCCTTTTTCTTTCTTAGTTTATACTTTAACACGCCAGCTGCCTCTTCAAAAATCGAACGACGGTCATCAGGTCGGCTATTTAAAATTTCATCTACTCGGCCTTGTGAAATAATGGAGAAGGCCTCTTTCCCAAGTCCTGAGTCCATAAACAAGTCCGTAATATCCTTCAGGCGACACTGCTGGTTATTTAATAAATATTCACTATCACCTGAACGGTATACGCGTCTTGTTACGCTGACTTCTGTATATGAAAAAGCAAGCTGTTCATCCGTATTATCTAAAACTAACGTTACCTCTGCAAAGTTTAGTGGCTTACGTGAGTCACTCCCAGCAAAAATAACATCCTCCATCTTTGCCCCACGTAACGACTTTGCAGATTGCTCTCCAAGCACCCAACGAATAGCATCAGTGACATTACTTTTTCCACTGCCATTTGGTCCAACAACCGCTGTAACACCAGGTACAAAATCAATTCCAATGCGCTCCGCAAAAGATTTAAAGCCAATCACTTCGAGTCGTTTTAGGAACATCTATTAAGCCTCCTCTTTTGCAGTTTGCTCACGCATTGCACGCATTGCACATTGCGCAGCTTGCTGCTCGGCTTCTTTTTTTGATTTCCCACGCCCTATACCGAGCTCTTGTCCATTTAATAGTACGCTCGATACGAAGGTACGGTTATGTGCAGGACCCTTTTCATCAATAATTTCATAATGAAGAAGGCCGTTGTTTGTTTGCTGTACCATTTCTTGCAATTGACTTTTAAAATCCATCACATGCGAAAAAGCACCGACTTCTACTTTCGGGAATACGATTCGTTCTAAAAATGACACGACCGTTTGTAAGTCCTGATCTAAATAAAGGGCACCTACAAATGACTCAAATACATCTGCAAGTAGCGCTGGGCGTTCCCGTCCACCTGTTAATTCCTCACCTTTTCCGAGTAATACAAAGCGACCAAAGCCTAATTCATTTGCAAAGATCACAAGTGATGGCTCACATACTATAGATGCTCGCAGCTTCGTCAGCTCACCCTCACTCATATTAGGGAATTTCTCAAAAAGGTATTTAGAAACAGACAGTTCAAGTACTGCGTCTCCTAAAAATTCAAGACGCTCATTATCCGTAAACAATTTACGGCGATGCTCATTCACATAAGATGAATGCGTGAATGCTTGATACAATAAATTTTTATTAATAAATGTGATATTTAATTCATGCTGTAACAGCTCAAATTGATTGCGTACTTTTTCAGGAAGTACGCCAGATTTCTGCATAGTTCCTTTTCTTTTCATAGCCATTGAACAATCTGCCTTCCTAATAGTTTCTACCGTTTTAGTGTACCTTTTTCAAGGCATTTATGCAAAAGTATTTCGGCTAAAATATAGTGTTTTGGAAATTTTTTCGCTATTTTTTATCCAAAATAAAAAAGGGACGTTCACAGTTCGAAAAACGAACCGTTTCGTACCCTTTTAAATACACCTTAGTCTATTGTATCCGTTCTTCGCATTTAAGCAAAAAACAGGAGTAATTTCTGCCAAAGGCTTTAACTTAGCGGCTGTTTGAACAGCCACTGAAAGAAGTTAAATGAAATTAGTTAATTTTACTTTCGATGTATGAAATTGCAGAACCTACTGTTGAGATTTTTTCAGCATCATCATCAGAAATTTCCATATCGAATTCGTCTTCAAGCTCCATTACAAGCTCAACTACGTCTAATGAGTCAGCACCTAAATCATCACGGAAAGAAGCTTCTAGAGTAACTTCACTTTCTTCAACACCTAAACGGTCCACGATTACTTTTGTTACGCGTTCTAATACTGTAGTCAAAACATTCACCTCCCCTCAATGATTATACAAAAAATCATTGCCTATTACTAATTGAAATTACATCACCATGCCGCCATCTATATGTAACGTCTGACCTGTCATATAGTTAGCATCATCTGAAGCTAGAAAAGCTACGGCCTTTGCGATATCCTCAGGCTGCCCAAGTTTTGCTAGAGGAATTTGTGTAAGCATACCTTGCTTTATATCTTCTGGTAGTTGTTCAGTCATTTCAGTTTCTATAAAGCCTGGTGCAACCGCATTTACTAAAATATTACGAGATGCTAATTCCTTAGCAGTCGTTTTAGTTAATCCAATAACACCCGCTTTTGCGGCTACGTAGTTAGCTTGCCCTGCATTACCAGCTACACCGACAATTGATGAAATGTTGATGATGCGACCCGCACGTTGCTTCATCATTTGACGTGTTACTGCTTTTGTACAAAGGAAAACACCTTTAAGGTTTGTATCTAACACATCATCCCACTCATCTTCTTTCATACGCATCAACAAGTTATCACGTGTAATTCCTGCATTATTTACTAAAATATCAAGTGAACCGAATGTTTTCACAGCTGCATCCATTAATGCAGTAACTTCTTCTGTTTTCGAAACACTCCCTTGTACAGCAATAGCCTCGCCGCCATTTTCTTGAATCATCGCGACAACTTCTTCTGCCTTCGCCTGTGAGCCGCTGTAGTTAACGACAACTTTAGCGCCCTCATTAGCAAGCTTTAATGCAATAGCGCGTCCTATTCCACGCGAAGCACCAGTCACAACAGCTACTTTTCCTTCTAATTTACGCATTAATTGTCCACTCCTTCGCCGCTTCTAGCACAGCCTCTAATGATGCTTCATCATAAACACAATAAGTCGCAACAGAGCGATCGATTTTTTTCACTAATCCACTTAACACTTTGCCTGGTCCACACTCAATAAAGACATCCACACCTTGTGCAATCATTTCACGCACAGATGCTTCCCATTGTACAGCGCTATATACTTGTTCTACTAACTCATGTTGAATAGCAGGAACATCCTCTAATTCTTTCGCCATGACGTTGCCGATTACAGGGATTTGTGGAGCTGACAATGATATTTCAGCCAAAGCTTCTCTTAATTTTTCAGACGACGGGCTCATTAGCTCTGAATGGAATGGTCCACTAACAACTAAAGGAATTGCTCGTTTTGCACCAGCTTCCTTCGCCGCTAAAGAAGCCTTTTCAACGCCTTCCTTTGTACCAGAAATAACGATTTGTCCTGGACAATTTACATTCGCTACCTGAACCGGATCACCTGCTGCAGATACCTTTTCAGTTACCTCATGCAATACTTCAAGCTCCATCCCTAGAATGGCTGCCATTGCGCCTTGCCCTGCTGGTACAGCTTCATTCATAAAAAGACCACGCTTATGAACGACAGAAACTGCATCCTCAAACGTTAACACACCGGCGATTACTAATGCACTGTATTCTCCAAGTGAATGCCCAGCTGCATAGTTTGGCATAATTCCTGCTGCACGTAATTTTTCTGCAACCATCACACCAGTAGTTAAAAGTGCTGGCTGTGCATGGTATGTCAATGTTAGCTCCTCGGCTGGCCCCTCTAACATAAGCTTAGATAGCTCAAAGCCAAGTGATTGATTTGCACGGTCATAAAATGCTTTACTTTCTGCCGCATTCTCGATAAACTCTTGCCCCATTCCAACTGCTTGAGAACCTTGGCCTGGAAAAATAAATGCTATTTTCGTCATTTTCATTAATCCCCTTTTGATCAATTATACCTCGGCGTAATTGCGTCCGGAGGCTTTAGGCCAACACGATGTTGGTCACTCAGTCGTTGCCACAGGACATGGCGTTCTTAGACTGAGTTCCGCTATTTCAGCGGGTGTTTGGACACCTGCTGAAAAGAAGTTCATACTTTTGCATTCATCTCACCGCCGATAGAGGTGGGAGACTTCTGTAGCTGTCGTTTCACTTACGTTACATAAAACATTTGTACCTGTCGCTATGCTTTCGGTACATAAAACACCTGTACCTGACGCTTCGCTTTCGCTACATAAAACACCTGTACCTGACGCTTTGCTTTCGGTACATAAAACATTTGCTGAAAGAAGTTAATCAATTTCTAAGTGGCGTACTGTTTCTGTGATCGTCGAGATGACCGTATGCTCTACCATCGTATTTGCTTGGCGAATCGCACTGTATATTGCTTTGGCGTTAGATGATCCATGTGCCTTAATTACAGGTGCTTGTAAACCAAACAATCCTGCACCACCATACTCCGTGTAGTCCATTTTATTTTTCAAGTCACGCAAATTATTTTTCATAAGGGCTGCCGAAATTTTTGTTTTTGTAGAAGACATAAACGCCTCTTTAAGCATTGAAAATAACGCGCCCGCTGTACCTTCTATCGATTTCAGTACCATATTACCTGTAAAACCATCTGTTACAACAACGTCTGCTACCCCTTCAAGTAAGTCTCGAGCTTCTACGTTGCCGATAAAGTTCAAGTCCGCTTCTTTTAATAACTCGAAAGTAGCTTTCGTTAAGTCATTCCCTTTTTTATCCTCAGTACCGATATTTAGCAAGCCGACACGTGGCTTTTGTAAGCCGCCTACCTTTTTCGCATAAATATCACCCATAATCGCATATTGCAATAAATGTTCAGGACGCGCATCTGCATTTGCCCCTAAATCAAGCATTAAAAAGCCCTTACCGTCTAATGTCGGTAGTGTAGTGGCTAATGCTGGTCTCGCAATCCCTTCAATACGTCCTACTTTAAATAAACCACCTGCCATTAAAGCACCCGTATTACCAGCTGAAAGACAAGCATCTGCCTTTCCTTCTTCAACCGCATCCATCATTCGTGCCATCGATGAATCCTTTTTTCGACGAACAGCGCGTGCTGGATCGTCTGTTCCTTCCACAACTTCCTCACAATGCACTACTGTTAATCGATCATGTATTTTTAATAATGGTTCAAGCTTTTCGCGCTGACCATATAATTGTATTTCTAAATTTGGAATTTGCTCTAAAGCTAATAAAGCACCTTCAACAACTGATTTTGGTGCGTTGTCGCCACCCATTCCATCTAGCGCTAATTTCATTGTTGTTCACCCTTACCTTTCGTGCGGTACATATCAAATTCACCAACAAAAACAGTTTCACCATTAACAGTGGATGTTAACTCTACTTTTGTACGATGGTTTTCGTCATCACGTCCGATAACGTTTGCTTTTGTAATAACACGATCTCCAGCTCTAACAGGTTTCACAAAGGTAATGTTTGAATGTACTGTTAATGCTAGTTCATCATCAATAACCGCTACCGCTAATGAGTTTGCCTGTGCAAACAAATGATGTCCACGAGCAATGCCATTGCGCTGAAAAACATGCTCTTCTTTTACGTCAAAAATAGATAATGCACGATTATCTAATTCAATATCAATAATTTCACCAATCACTTCATCTATTGGAAGTGATTTCACTTCATTTTCATATGTTTTCGAAGCAACATCTTTAATTCGTTCGCGTAATTCAGGAATTGCTAACTCCATACGATCTAAACGAATTGTTTGGACACTAACCTGAAACTGTGTTGCTAGCTGTTCATCTGTGACGAATGGATTTTCAGCTATCGTTTCAGATAATAGTCGCTGTCGCTCTTTTTTCGTTCGTCTCAACATCATTCGCCACCTTTTTAGTTGTTATTAGCACTTGGTACTAATATCAGTATATAGAGTATAAAAAAAGAATGCAAGACTTGTTTTCAAAACAAGTGCTTACATTCCAAATTGGGGATCTAATCAAAGCGGTCTCCCTGTAAAACACCCGACTCTTCAAGCATACTACGTAAATATTTATACTCATCATCATGCCAAAAAGCATCAGTCTCAAGCATAGTCGTTGCATCATTTCTTGCCGTCTCAAGTATTCGATAATCATGCACTAAATCCGCTACTTTAAAATCAGGCAAACCACTTTGTTTACGCCCGAAGAAATCACCTGGACCACGCAGTTCCAAATCCTTTTCAGCTAAACGGAAACCATCATTTGTTTCCGTCATTGACTGCATGCGCTCCTTACCTTCATCGGATTTTGGATCGGCAAGCAACACACAGTATGACTGATGTTCACCTCGCCCAACACGTCCACGCAGCTGATGCAATTGAGCTAAACCGAAGCGTTCAGCATCATAAACGATCATAAAAGTTGCATTCGGTACATTAACACCAACCTCAACAACTGTTGTCGATACGAGTACATGAATAGTCCCTTCACTAAACGCTCGCATAACAGCATCTTTTTCATCCGCGGATAGGCGACCATGCATTAATCCGACATTGTATCGTCCACTAAAATACGTAGCGAGTTGTTCGTATATTTCTACTGCATTTTGTACATCAAGCTTGTCCGATTCCTCGATAAGAGGACAAATAGCATACGCCTGTCTTCCAGCAACAAGCTCTAATTCTAGCTTTGACATAACAGAGCCAAATTGCTCTTTTTTCATCCAATGTGTTTCAATTTGCTTACGCCCCGCTGGCATTTCATCAATCATGGAAACATCCATTTCTCCAAATGCCGTAATCGCAAGTGTACGCGGAATAGGCGTCGCCGTCATAAAGAGTACATCTGGATTTTCACCTTTATCACGCAATATTCTACGCTGTTCAACACCAAAACGATGCTGTTCATCCGTTATAACAAAACCAAGCTTGTAAAAAACGACATCAGGCTGAATAAGCGCATGCGTACCTATTAAAATATCTATATCTCCATTTGCTAGTTCTTCTAACAGTAAACGGCGTTCCTTCACTTTCGTCGATCCTGATAGTAAAGCTACTCGCACGCCAAATGGCTCAAACCATTCCTTCAAACTTTCAACATGCTGCTCAGCTAATATTTCTGTGGGCGCCATTAACGCTCCCTGAAAACCAGCAGTTACAGCTGCATATAAACAGATTGCTGCAACAACGGTTTTACCTGATCCTACATCACCTTGAAGTAAGCGATTCATACGATGCGGCTCTTTCATATCTTTGCAAATTTCATTGACAACGCGTTTTTGAGCTCCTGTTAATTCATAAGGTAACGATGTAATAAAGGCACGTAGCTTTTGCAAATCAAACTGTATAACTGTACCGTGCTCACTATCCTTCCGAATTTTACGTAACGCTTGAATACGGAGCTGAAAGTTTAATAACTCTTCATAGGCAAAGCGTCTTCTAGCCTGCTTTGCATGCCCCGCATCAAGTGGGAAATGAATTCCCTCCAGCCCACCTTGTATTGAAGTAAGCTTATAATCCACCTGTAGATGCTGTGGGATTGCATCCGGAATCTCTTCTCCAAACTCATCTAGAGCTTGTCGCATGTATTTACGAAAACGCTTTTGCGGAATCAAGCCTTTCAAACTATAAACAGGTTCAAAGTCGACCTGATCTGTTTTCGGACCAAATGTAACAGATGTTCCGTTGATTACTTGTCTGCCTCTGTCCCATTTACCTGTGACGGTAATAATAGCTCCTGGTACAAGCTTCTGCTTCAAATAACCTTGATTAAAAAAAACAACCTTAACTAAATGTCGACCTGCCAGCACCGTCACTTGTAATCGTGATTTATTGCGACCTAAAAACAATACTGTCGGTTCACGTTCAACTTTACATTCAACAGTGACACGTTCATTATGTGGTGTTTGCGCTAAATCCTTTAAACGAAAATCTTCATGCCGATGAGGGAACGTCCACAATAAATTCGCAATCGTCTCGATGCCCAATGCCTCTAAATGTCCTGCTGTTTCTTTCCCGACTCCCTTTAAATCGGTTACGGGGCTCGTTAAATCAGTCACCTTGCAGTTCCTCCAAAGATTTTCACCGCTTGTGCTTTATTTGTAGTCATTAGCATAACCATGAAATTTCCCCTTTCTTAACAATTTTTCTCGGCTTTTATAATGTTGTTACTTTAACTCTTCTGAACAATTCCTGCTGTTCATCTTTATTCTCAATATTATTATATAACTTTTCATTTTCTCTAACATAGCAATTCCATTCATCAATAATTAGATTGATAGTTATCTCTTCATAAAGAACATAATCTTTTCCACCTTTAGCAAATTAAGAATCAATCACCTCAATGACTTCTTTTGTATTTCGAGCTCCAAATAAAGCCCTAGTCCTGACATCCGCTGAAAGAAGTTAAATAAAAGCATTAATTTCTTCTCAGCATATAATGTTGAAAAAGGAGTGAAATCACTTGGGATATTTTCCACCTCAAGGGACAATGAGACCACAATCACCTCCACCAAACTTCAGACCATCAAAACCTTCTGTGTCCTATATCATTGATTGTGTATATCAAAATACTTATGTATGGCTTAAAAACGGGAGAGAATTTTGGTTTTATCCTACTCGTGTAGAAATGGGTGAAGTATCTGGATATAGATGGAACGGTGTCTACTGGGCGTTTTACGGATTTGATGAAGGATTGATTGATGCCGTTGCCTGTACTCCTACTCCTGCCCTTTACTAAAATTCCAAAAGACTTTTTCTTTATTAATAACTTTAATAGGAGTCATCCCCTAGGTAGGCGATGCCATGTATAAAAATTGACTCAGGGATTAACGTCACAGATGAGACCATGGAGCACAAGCGAAGCGGCTCATCTAACGCCCCCTGGAAGCTTTGCTCTGTGCGAAAGCGTAGTGCTAACGTAGCGGCAGCTACAAAGCGCACAGCCGGAATGGAAATTAACCACACGTTATGATGAGTAGCGTCTCACCCAAAATATATCCACTTTGTCCAAACTTTCCCCTGTACTAATTCTAAATTTTTATTTTCACTTGTAAAAACACCTATAGCATGTAGAAGCTCATACAAAAAACACGCTCTCTTAGGAAAGCGTGTTTACTATTTTTATTATTTTTGCAGTGATTGGATACTCTCTAAATTGCCATTGTCAAATATGGCTTTGCTGATCGCTTTGCCTGTTGGTGTTGCAGCCAAGCCACCACGGGCAGTTTCCTTTAAATTCGGACTCATAGATTGTCCAATTCGATACATCGCACCAATCACTTCATCACATGGAATGCGACTTGTTACACCTGCAAGTGCCATATCCGCTGCCACAAGCGAATTCGCTGCACCCATAGCATTCCTTTTAACACATGGAACCTCTACCAATCCAGCTACTGGGTCACAAACGAGCCCAAGCATGTTTTTAAGTGTAATCGCAAAGGCTTCTGCACATTGCTGTGGAGAACCACCAGCCATCTCTACAATCGCTGCCGCTCCCATACCAGCAGCTGAGCCAACCTCTGCTTGACAGCCACCAGCAGCACCAGAAATCGAAGCGTTATTGGCAACAACGAAACCGAAAGCACCTGATGTGAATAAAAAACGAATCATTTGCTCACGTGTTGGATTAAGCTTGTTTTTCACCGCAAACAGTGTCCCTGGTACAACACCGGCCGAGCCTGCAGTAGGCGTTGCACAAATTGTACCCATTGCCGCATTTACCTCATTCGTTGCAACCGCTTTACTCACTGCATCTAATAATAAATCCCCTGACAATGAATTTCCTTGCGCAATGTAATTTTGAAGCAATACTGCATCACCACCTGTTAAACCCGTTACAGATTGCACACCCTTCAAGCCTCTTTCAACAGCTTCCTCCATCACCGTTAAATTACGGTCCATTTGCTGCATAATTTCTTCTCTTGTACGTCCAGTTATTAACATTTCCTGTTCAATCATAATTTCAGAAATCAGTTTACCTTCTTGCTCTGCTCGTTCAACAAGCTCACGAACATTATGAAACAATACGTCCATACTGGGACACCCCCTTAGTTGTTATTAATTTTAGAAACCTTTGTAATATGTGGTATTAAAGAAATTTGTTGTAGTACTTTTTCCTCGATATTTTGATCGACTTCTATCACCATAAGTGCAGTTAAACCACGTTCAATTCGCGAAACCTCCATATGCCCAATGTTGACTGCATGCATCGCTAAGCAATTTGCTACATTGGCAATACAGCCAGCACGATCATCATGGACTACTAGGATAGCTGGCATGCCACCTGTTAATCGTAGCTTGAAGCCATTAACCTCACTCACTTCAATTTTACCCCCACCAATAGAAATTCCAACAACAGACATCTCTCCATCATCATCGCCAATCACAAGGCGAGCTGTATTTGGATGTTCTGTGTTAGCTGTTTCTGGGATAAATTCATAGTCTAACCCTGCCTTCTCTGCATCAGCGAAAGCTGTTTTGATTCGCTCATCAAATGTATCGTAATTTAATAAGCCCCCTATCAAAGCTACATCCGTTCCATGTCCTTTATACGTTTCAGCAAAAGAACCATATAAGTGAATTTTCGCCCACTTTGGTTGTCTTCCAAATAAATCTCTGGCAACGCGTCCAATTCGCGCGGCACCTGCCGTATGAGAGGAAGAAGGCCCAATCATCACTGGTCCAATAATATCAAATACTGAAGTAAACTTCATACAAACACCCCTCTATTCTATCCATATAATAATATTTACTTTTACTTATATCATGCTTGATAGGCACTAGAAAAGTAAAGCACTACTTTATCAACTTTCAGAAAATTTACACTACTATAATTTACACATCGGAAATATTGTTTAACTTTTGTCTACTCCATATACACAAAAATTTCAAAAGGTTTATATTCCAGAATTTTCAAGTCAGTTGTCCTCCGGGTACATACAGCAAATTATTCATTTTATGCTACTTTCTATAGTTTATCTTCATTCAGCAGAAGAGACTCCCACCTCTGAAGTTGGTGAGTTAAATGCCATGCGGTTCCTATTCAGCAGGGTTCAAACACCTACTGAAATAGAAGAACTCACACCACGTCCTGCGGCAATTTATCTGTGTGAAAGCGAAGCGACAGCAATAAATACACCAAGGCGAAATTGATTATACCCTATTTTCCTTGTACCATAAACAAAAGCAGTACACGGCTTGTGCACTGCTTTGTCTACTTATTCGCAAAGTAGCATTGAATTATTCTACTGAAATAATATATGGATATAATCCTTGTTTACCATTAAATAACTCTACTTCGACCTCTGGATAATTTTCTTCAATAAATTTCACTAATTCTGAGGCATTTTCTTCTGTTGTTTCCTCACCATAGATAACTGTTACAATTTCTGCATCTTCATCTACTAAATCAGTAATTACCTTCTCAGCTGCATCTTTTAATGCCGGAGTAGATAAGACAATTTTTCCTTCCGCAAGTGCCATGAAATCATCTTTATGGATTTCTACACCATCAATAGATGTATCTCGAACTGCATAAGTTACTTGGCCTGTTTTCACATTTGCAAAAGCTTCTGTCATTGTTGCTTGGTTCGTTTCAACTGTCGTTTCTGGATTAAACGATAGAATCGCCGCCATACCTTGAGGGATTGTTTTCGTTGGAACTACTGCCGCTTCAATATCTAAAAGCTCTACTGCTTGTTCTGCTGCCATGACAATATTTTTGTTATTTGGTAAAATCAACACTTTTTCAGCACCAATTTCTTGTACTGCCTTCACAATATCTTCAGTTGAAGGGTTCATAGTTTGACCACCTTCAATAACATAAGAAGCGCCAATTGAACGAAGTAATTCAGCAACTCCCTCGCCCATTGCAATCGTTACAATTGCATATGGATGCTTTTCTACTTTTTTGGCAGGAGTTGGTGCTTTATGATCCTCACCAACGATGGCAGAATGCTGTTCACGCATATTGTCGACCTTAATTTTAATAAGACTACCGTATTTTTGACCCACAGCTAAAACAGCGCCAGGTTGCTCGGAATGAATATGCACTTTTGCAATCTCTTCATCCGAAATAACGAGTAAAGAATCACCTAGAGGGTTTAATTCATTGCGGAATTGTTCTTCACTAAATGGCTCTTTCCCTTCTTCAAAACGTACCATGATTTCTGTACAATAACCAAACTCAATATCAACTGTATTCATAAAATCTTGTGCTCTATGATGCTCTGCATTGATTAAATCATCTAAAGTTGCTTCGTTTTTCTGCGGTAATGGCTCACCTTTTAAAGATGCTAAGAACCCTTCATACACAAATAGAAGCCCCTGACCACCACTATCGACAACACCTACTTCTTTAAGAACAGGTAGAAGCTCAGGTGTACGTTCCAACGAAGCCTGTGCTTCAGCAGTAAATGCTTCCATCACTGTAATGATATCATTTTCAGTTTCTGCCACTTCTACGCCTTTTTGTGCCGCTTCACGTGCTACCGTTAAAATCGTTCCTTCAACTGGCTTCATTACTGCTTTATAGGCTGTATCAACGCCTGCTTGGAAGGCACTCGCAAAGCCCTTGGCATCAATTGTCTCTTCTTTTTCAATAGCCTTACCAAAGCCACGGAATAGCTGCGATAAAATAACCCCTGAATTTCCGCGCGCTCCCATAAGTAAACCTTTTGACAAAGCCTGTGCTGTTTTACCGATATGTTCTGAAGCAGAAAGTTCTGTCTCCTTTGCGCCAGATGTCATCGACAAGTTCATATTCGTTCCTGTATCTCCATCCGGTACTGGAAATACATTTAATGAATCAACATAATTTGCATTTTGGAATAGGTGATGGGCACCCATTTGCACCATTTCTGCAAACTTTATTCCGTCTAAAGACTGCATTCGATTTAGTTCCTCCTCTTAATCATTCGCTACACGAACGCCCTGCACAAAGATATTGACAGATTTTACGCTCATACCTAATGTTTTATCCACTGTATATTTCACTTTTGATTGTACTTGATAAGCCACTTCTGAAATTTTTGTCCCGTAACTAACAATAATGTACATATCAATATGTAAATCGTCGTCTTGTTTTCGAATAACAACACCTTTTGCAAAATTTTCTTTACGTAAAATATCAGTTAGACCATCACGAATTTGATGTTTAGATGCCATGCCAACAATACCGTAGCATTCTACAGCAGCGCCACCAGCAATTTGCGCAAGTACATCTGTTGAAATATCAATTTGGCCGAATTCATTGTTTAATTCAATTGACATAGAAATGCCCCCTTGGCTCTTTTTGACTAAACTATATTGTAACACTTTTGTTATATATTAAGCAACCTAGGAGGAGATGAAAGCGCACTGTATCAACGTTTTACTGACATGATACAAATTAACATACCACTTCATCTAAATTTTCATTTTTGCTGTAAAAGTTGTTACGACCGTTTTGTTTTGCTGTATATAATGCTTCGTCAGCTAATGCACAGCATGTATTCAAATGCTCGCTTATTGAGATCTTGGCATGACACATCCCAATACTGACTGTTACAACATCAGCTATTTTTGAACGCTCATGACGAATGTTTAAGTTGTAGACTTCTTCTAATATTTCCTCACAGACATGCTCAGCAAATTTTGCGGCATGGTGACTAACGATTATGAATTCTTCGCCGCCCCAACGTGCAGCAAATGCATTATACTTTTCTGCAATTTCCTCTATCAGAGCTGCCACTTTTTTTAAAGCTTCATCACCCTGTAAATGACCATAATAATCATTGAAATTTTTAAAGAAATCAATATCCACCATTATCACGGTTAAAGACTTTGGTTTACTAAGTTGTTGCCCGATTTGTGTCAGTTTATTATTAAAAGCTCGTCGATTTGGAAGGTTTGTCAACGTGTCACGAAGTGCTTGCTCTGATAGCTCGTTATTTTTCTCCGCTAATAATTTTGACAACTGCTTAGATTTTGTCATTTCTTCATCTAATAAAATGTGCTGTGTCGTAAATTGTTTTTGTACTTTATAAGTATGACGCTGAATAATTAGCCCCATTGGAATAATAAGGGACATCGGTAAAAACACTTTAATACCTTCACCCGAAATCCCATTACTCATATAGGCACTTATTAAAATGGCCGGAACTGTTATGAACATAATCCAAAAAATTTTCCGAAAAGGGATGGCAAAAACAGTACAAATCATTAAAAACAGTACCTCATAAAGAGCTGCATGTTTAAAGAAATATACGTCCATTACGGTTATCACAGTAATTAATAACAATATAGTATAAATATAAGCAAGTAAGATAAATTCGTATTTTCGCAAATTTAAAGATGTAACCTGAATCTTCTTTTCTCTCACAAATAATAACACTGCTAAATCTATATAAAACAAAATAGTGTGAATGGCTATATAAACTGGTACCATCTCACTTTCAGTTTCAGAAAAGAACACCTCACCATAATGAATTATTGTAATGATGGCTGTCACGTACATTAAAGTCCACGCTACAGTTCGCATACGTTTTAAATTAAATTGAATCATTTCTTTTTGTATAGATAGAGCTAGCTTTTCTTGATTTTCCATAACATCCGCTCCTAATAACAATCTTTCAAATCAATTTCGTCTTGGCGTAATCGTAGCTGTCGCACAGAAAACATTTGTTGCTGTCGCTTTGCTTTCGCTACATAAAACATTTGTTGCTGTCGCTTTGCTTTCGCACAGAAAACATTTGCTGAAATGAAGATAATTTGTCCTAGTTTTATCGTCTAAGTAATGAAAAACACAAGTAATCTTCGCAAATTTGTTAAAAAAAGAACAAAAACGGCTCAATCTTTTAACAAAAACTTAGCTCATTCTCAACTTTTAGTGATAAACCAAAATCTTGAAAAAAATTCCCAAATAATTGATTTAGACAACACCATATTACAGTACTTAGCTGAATTTGCGAAGTCGCAAACAAAAGTTCTATTAGCTGTTTTCCTGATGTTATCAGCGATTATCGCCAGTTTATCAGCGGGTTCCTCGATTTTATCAGCGATTATCGGCATTTATCAGCGGGTTCCTCGATTTTAAGCGATTATCGGCAGTTTATCAGCGATTGGCATTTTGGAGCACCGAATCACTTCGCTTTCGCACATAAAACATTTATGGGTCCAAGCGGCTTATCGGACGCCTCCATGGGAAGCTCAGCCGGAACGGAAATCAACCCCTCGTTTTACCGAAGAGCCATACTATATTTAATGGGACACCTTAATTTCATTGACACAATAGTTTTTCAACACTAAAAAGCTGATGCTTTAAATCACATCAGCTTTCTTACATTTTTCTTTATCATAATGACGACCTTCCACTGCCTTAAATTAAAATAGACTTTTAATAAGCGTGTCAATCATCACTGGCATTTCCTTAAAAGCACTATCCACGTGTAGTCTTTCTGTTTTTTGATGTGCATCCTTTCCAAAAGGTCCAACATTTAAAACGGGGCCTTGTAATTCGGACATTGCTTCAAATGGGATGCTATACGTATCTCCCCATACAGGCGTGTTGCACTCAAATGCAGTCCATTCATTTGAGCCATCTGAGTAATTGACATAACTTAAATCGCAAATACCATTAAAATAGTGAATTTGCTCAACCTCGATATCAAATGTTTTCGCCGTTTTCTTCATTAATTCTATCGATTGAATGACAAGTGGATGATTGGATGAGTTGATCGCCGGATAGTAAGGCGGTGCAAATAATAGCACTGTTGCTGGCGTTAGTTCCTGGCAACGGATCATTAACTGATCCACGATGCGAATAGATTTTTCTCGATCATCCCAAGTACTATTTTCAAGAACTTGACTTTTTATTAAATTTACTTCTTTTGCTCCTAATTTATTGATCGCATGCTCTAAAAGCATTTCATAACGAAGTACTTTTACTTCACCTACACCCTTTACCTTTTCTCGCTCACAAATTTGCTTATATTGCTCATTACAAGCTGACATTGCCTCCAATGCAACTTGTTCAAAAATATCCATTACTTCAGATGCTGTGCGCTTTAATAAAAACACATTATAAAGAGCTGCTGCACGATATGGCGTTTGTGTAGAGTACTCCATTTTCAAATCTTTTAATTGTAAGGATACGGGTAATGGCGTACTTTCACCAAGATCTGTTTCACGGAAAATTGGATTCCACTCCATATGCTGTGTCATGTATGAAGCAATATAATTTGCTGTCATTCCTTTTAGCGGCTCGCCCACATGTGTCTCTTTTCCATAAAATAAGGTAGCAGGCATAATTTTACCAATCGTTCCTGAATAAATATATTCATTGGTATCAGCTGGACCTTGTGAAAAAGAAGGCTCACTATTTAAAAATAGTTTATAAGCTAATCCATGCTGTTCACGAAGTCTTACAAGCTCAACAACTGCTGCACGCATCCCAGCAGAGTTCACTTCTTCATCAGGCACCGCCGTTAAAATAAGATTAATTGGCCACTCTTCGATACTTGCCTTTTCAATCAGCTGCATATGCAAAGCAAGCCCCATTTTCATATCCATCGTCCCACGACCAAATAAGTAGTTGCCTGATTCTAAATCAATTCTTGCCGCATCTGGTAAATCTTTTTTATATTTAGGTTCCATTAGCTTTTTTGTCAACTCTTCAGGGTAGAAGGCTAATGGCTCTAGCTCACCATATTCTTCAGTATGAACAGTATCAAAATGACTTATTAACACGACCGTTTCTGTCGCATTTGGGTGCTTGTACAAAGCAGTTACAGCATTGCGTCCAAGACCCGCATCATGTAATGCAATAAATTCTGGATTATTTTGAAAATAAGAAAGCGCTTGCAATGAATTTTTTAATTTATAGGCAAACTCATTTTCACCTTTCGTTAACGTCCTACTTTCCCAACTGACAAGTTCACATAATAGTGCGCGTAGTTTTTCAGGTGTGTTCCAAAGATAAACATTCATAAAAATTCTCCTTTATCCGATCTTCTCAATACCGAATACATATCAATGTATATCAAGTGATTCCTCATTTTTTATTTCAATCTCAGAAGAAACTGTATTCGTTTTACTCAATTTAAATTTATAGAAAATCATGCAAGCAATAAAGAATCCAATACCGTATAGTAAACCAATTCTTTGTGTTGGGTCAAACGCTAAAAAGACTAGAATTAGCATACAAAAAATAATACAGAACACCGGAATCAATGGATAAAATGGCGTTTTAAATTTTAAATCAGCCACATTCCCTCCCGCTTTCACATAACGATATCGGAACATCAATTGAGATGCACAAATTCCCATCCACGAAATAGTTACAGAAATTCCTGCAATAGACATGAGTAAAACAAATACTGCATCTGCTTCCATTACGCTCGTTAATAAAGAAAGCAGCGAGAAAAGCATCGTGAAAATAAGTGCATTTAATGGCACTTTATTTTTCGTTAGTCGTCCAAATAATTTAGGAGCCATTCCCTCTTTTGACATCGACCATAGTAAACGTGTTGAAGCATATAGACACGAGTTACCTACTGATAATATCGCAGTTAGAATAACAAAATTCATGATACCAGCCGCATATGGAACGCCAGCTAAATTCATCAAAGTGACAAATGGACTTTCCAGTAGTCCAAGCTCCGATGCCGGGAATATAGCAGATAAAACAATAATAGAAGCAATATAGAAAACAATAATTCTAAAAAGAATTGTACGTATTGCCCGCGGAATATTTTTTTCTGGATTTTCAGTTTCCCCTGCTGCAATACCGACAAGTTCAGATCCTTGATAAGAAAAGATAACATTCATCATTGTGACAAATATAATTGAAATACCTGCTGGGAATAAACCAGACGGTGCTAAATTCGTAAAATGTGGTGTCGGACGATCAGCTAATGGAATCAATCCAAAGATTGCTGCCGCTCCTATAACGATAAAAGCAATCACCGCAATGACTTTAATACTTGCAAACCAGAATTCCGCTTCTGCAAATCCTCTAGTTGTTAATGCATTTAAGGTAAATAACAGAACCATGAATACGGCACACCATATCCAAATAGGGACATTTGGGAACCAATGTTGCATCAAAATTCCCGCCGCTGTAAATTCTACCCCCGCTGTGGCAGCTGATCCGACAAAATACATCCACCCTAAAGAAAAGCCTGCTGAAGGACTGATAAAACGTGTTGCATAAGTTTGAAAAGAACCCGTCACAGGCATATAAACTGCTAATTCCCCAAGACAATTCATTACCATATACAATATTAAACCACCGAATATATAACCAATTAACGCTCCACCTGGACCTGCCTGATTAATTGTATAGCCAACATTTAAAAACAATCCTGTCCCAATAACTCCACCGAGTGATAGCATTAATAAATGGCGACTCTTCATTGAACGGTTTAATTGATTATCTTGCCGTTGTTCCCCTTTACTCAACATCCATCCCCACCTCTCTAGTTGCCGTTAGCATTTTAAAAATTCTGACATTTATTCTACTAAAGTACCCAATCAATTTATCCGCTTTAAATTGATTGGGTATTTTTAAAACTAAAAACGTAATGACAAGCAGCTTAACCCACCATCATGTTTTCTAAATTCTGACATTTCTAGTTCGATTGTTTGATAGCCTAAATCGTTTAATTTACGATTTGTTTCTGGGTAGCCAGCTGGAATAATGACATAATCGTTTACTTGAATACAGTTTGCTGAATACTCGTCTTCTTTAGGAATAATAATTTTTTCATAGGATTCGAACGCAGGATGATTGATGAACTCCCCTGCTAGCACCATACGATTTTCACCAACATAGGCGATCCCCGTCTTTAAATGGAAAAATTCTTTTAACGGAATAATCGTTGCCTCATAACCTTCTTTTTCAACGATTTCTTTGAATTGTCGTGCTCCTTCTTTATTCGTACGATCAGAAATGCCGACATAAAATTTCTTTTCTGCCTGTAATACATCTCCGCCATCAAGTGTTCCTGGGCCTTCGATATAATATAATTTTTCATAGAATTTTTTAACAGCCGGTTCGATGTCCTCAACCTCACGATTACGAGCTTCTGCCCCAGGGTTTGAAATAATGGCAAATTCAGCTGTTAATACACTTGTATCCTCTACGAATGTCGAATCTGGGAAAGCCTCATTCACTGGAAGCTGTGTAACCTCTACGCCACATTTCTTTAAAGCTTCTACATATTTTTCATGCTGCTCAAATAATTTTTCTAAAATTGGTTTTCCTAAGTCACTAGTTGTTAAACCGTTTACATAACTATTTCCTGGATTTTTTACTATCACATTTTTAAACATTTACTTCGTCTCCTTTTATCCTTCTATTCTTTTATCCTCTTACTACTGGACAAGTTAGACATGTTGGTCCACCTGTTCCTTTTACCGTAATTTCATTTCCTTTATATTCATAAACTGTTGCGCCTGCTTCAAGTAATTGTTGCTTTGTCATTGGATTTCCATTTGGAATAATACATACCCTAGGTGCAAGTGCTAAGACGTTACAGCCTAGCGCATCATACTCATCTTTCGGTACTTCAACTAATTGAATACCTCGATCGATTAACATCTGACGGAAAAAAACTGGCATTAATCGTGAATGCACGACTGCCAAATCCTTATCCACCATACTAATAAAGGACATTAAGTGTAAACATTCTGCTTCACCTAAATCATGTGGTAGCTGGACAACAATGAATTCATCGACAATATCCGCCGTCATGTCCTTTAGCTGACGAATCGCTTCATCATTCGTTCGATAGCCTCGACCTACAACAAGTGTACGGTCATCAAGCCAAACAATATCGCCACCATCTGAAACAGCATCTCCCGTCAATTCACCGATTACTGGAATGCCCTTTTCTTGTAAAAATGCTTTATAAACAGCTGCTTCTGGCTGTCTTAATTTTTTGCCAGATTTTAAGATAATAGCCCCTTTTGGTGTAAATTTGACAGGGTCATGTGCATATAGCGAATCCAACCCTACTTCTTCTGACTCTGGTAGATAATCAATTTTTTCAACATATTTTTCGAGAATGCTAGTAAATTCAGCATATTCTCTAAGAGCCTCATTATAGTTAGGTTCTGATAAGTAATTAAATGTTTTCCATTCATCACTAAGATGCTCTTGACCTCGGAAAGCATCTTTTGGATGTTTTACTATTACGTGTTTCAAAGGTGCATACATTGATGAACAATAATGCATTCCTTTCACCCCTTTTTCCGTGTAGTGGAAAACGTTTCCGTTAAGAGGAAAGTTTATATGAAAAATATATGTGTTTTACGGTATACTGTCAATATATTTAGAAAAATTTTTATTTTCTATCTACTAACACATGTAGCTAGACGTAGACAAGGAATGAAAATACAATAAGTAAAGGGGAGGTGGAACATGAATGCAATTATTAGAACGAGCTATGACAATTGCCAAAGTTTTGGCTTCTGAAGCAAGTGAAAACAGCTTGTCCATTTCAGAGCTTTCGGCAAAATGTAATTTGCCACTTAGTACATTACATAGAATTTTAAAAGCGATGATTAAGGAAGGAATGATTGAGCAAGACGATCAAACGAAACAATATCGACTTGGTACAATATGGATGGAGATTGGCCTACAAGTGTATGATACGATGGACTACATTAGTAAAATCAGGCCAGAATTAGAGCGTTTAGCTAGAGAGGTCGAGGAAAGCGTCTATTTAAGTAAGCCAGCTGGTTTAGATACGATCATTATCGAAAGAATAGACAGTGCAGCTAATCCAATTCGTATTTATGATCAGTTAGGGATTCGTATACCCATGCATATTGGCGCTGCAAATAAGGCCATTTTAGCCGCAATGCCTATTTCTCAAGCAATGGAAATTATTGAACAGCTCATTCCACAAGAAGAAATCGCTGAATTAGAGGCACAGCTTAATCAAATAAGACTACAGGGATTTGCCATAAGTCACGGGGAGAAAACAGCAGGAACATCCTCAATTGCAGTTTCCATTTTAAATGGTTTTAATGAAATAGTAGGTGCTGTAAGTATAGGTTTTGTTAGCTTTAACGTTTCAGAGGAACATATTAATACCCTTACTGCGCATTTAGTAGAAACTGGAAAACGTGTTTCTATGAAGCTTGGCCATCGAGAAAAATAATATTGAAAACTTTTTAATTATATTAGCCTAGATTTGCTGTATCCAGAAATTGATTCCCTCTTATCTGACAATTTTTTATGTCTGTAAAGGTTTTTTTCTTGAAAGGTTATGTGAAAACTGTTGCACTGAACGTCATCGTATGTTAAATTATTATGGTATGTGAAATACCGAACTGAAATAATAATCTTTCAGCATAAACAGTAAGGAGGGAATACAACATGCCAAAACAATGTGTAATCACTGGACGTAAAGCTCGTACTGGTAACAACCGTTCCCACGCTATGAACGCTAACAAACGTACTTGGGGTGCTAACCTTCAAAAAGTTCGTATCTTAGTAGACGGTAAACCAAAACGTGTATGGGTTTCTGCTCGTGCATTAAAATCAGGTAAAATTGAGCGCGTTTAATCGTTGCTTCCAAAAAATCGATTTGGCATTTGGCGCAAATCGATTTTTTTCTTTCTAATTAACTGGGCAGACTACCAACCGCCTTTGTGAATATTTATATAAAGCAGTAGTTGTATTTAATCATTCGTTCTAGTGGGCGACCTTAAATACAATGAAATGCTAAGCCGCAAGTAATCACGTCTCGTTGTAATTACTAGCGGCTTTTTTACATATAACACCCTCAATTCAGCATAACAAATCGCCTGTTATCTAGAGAAACGGCAGTTACAATATCATAAAGCATGGCTCCTCGGCAAAACGAGGGGTTGATTTTCAGGATGTTATCAGCGATTCACGGCTCTTTATCAG
Organism: Lysinibacillus sp. fls2-241-R2A-57; assembly: GCF_030209535.1. Classification (NCBI taxonomy): domain Bacteria; kingdom Bacillati; phylum Bacillota; class Bacilli; order Caryophanales; family Bacillaceae; genus Lysinibacillus; species Lysinibacillus sp. fls2-241-R2A-57. The sequence continues at coordinate 691 of NZ_JARVRU010000161.1, read as the reverse complement.
CGGTTTTCATTATGTTATCAGCGATTCATGACATTTTATCAGCGGTTTTCATTATGTTATCAGCGATTCACGGCATTTTATCAGCGATTTTCAGGATTTATCAGCGATTCACGGCTCTTTATCAGCGATTTTCATGATGTTATCAGCGATTCACGACACTTTATCAGCGATTTTCAGGATTTATCAGCGATTCATGGCTCTTTATCAGCGATTTTCATGATGTTATCAGCGATTCATGACATTTTATCAGCGGTTTTCATTATGTTATCAGCGATTCATGGCTCTTTATCAGCGATTTTCATGATGTTATCAGCGATTCACGACATTTTATCAGCGGTTTTCATTATGTTATCAGCGATTCACGACACTTTATCAGCGATTTTCATGATGTTATCAGCGATTCACGGCTCTTTATCAGCGATTTTCATAATGTTATCAGCGATTCACGGCATTTTATCAGCGATTTTCATGATGTTATCAGCGATTCACGACACTTTATCAGCGATTGGCATTTTGGAACATCCATTCACTTCGCTTTCGCACAGACGAAACCCTTTTGCTGTCGCTTCCTTTCTCACAGTTTGCTGACGTTTCGTTTTATCACAATATTTTAGAGCGACATGCTATGTGATCTGTGCGAAAGCGAAGCGGCAGCTACAAATGTTTTCTGTAGCGAAAGCAAAGCGGCAGC
>NZ_JARVRU010000202.1:0-25708 GCF_030209535.1 Lysinibacillus sp. fls2-241-R2A-57 | reverse complement strand
ACTAAAATTGAATTTGGCGATTTTTAGCTTAATTCAATTATTCTGCCCCGTTAGCACAATAAGGATTTAACAATTAGTGTTACGAATTATTTTAATGTGTTAGTTTCTCTATCTATTAGATGTTTACCTAAATCTACATTTGCACTTTCATACCCAGCAGTGACTTTCCAACCAAATATGTTATTTTGGATTTTCACGTTTGATGTCGTATTAATAATATCTGAACCATTTGTTCTTAATAACAAAAAATAAGTATTAGAAATATCAGTTTCAACAACATCTATTAACTGTGTAGAATCATTATCAAACACTGTTGTTATATATTTTTCAATTGCTTCATCACGAGTTGAAAAGTGAGTCGAATATTGATAAATACCAAAAGAAATAATAATTATAACCACGATTGAAAATAAGTACATCAATAATTTTTTATACTTATTTTTCATGCTGCCCCTCCCTCCTTTTATATGAATATTTGTTCCAGTCAATGCTAGAAATCGGTTACCTGTTAGCCATCCATTTAGCGCAAAACCCGCGCTATACACAGAGAATCAAAGATTATTACGTTCTTTCGTGAGAGTTTAATAAAGAAAAAAGAGCTGCCTATGCAACTCAATGATTTTTAATTAACACACCAGTTAGTTGAATAAGAAAACAGAGCTTATTAAACAATTGCGCGCGTTTGTAGTTAGAAATTGCTCTTCAGCCTGCATCAGACCTTAGTCTACTAAAGTCTAAATTTTTCAGTCGTTCTGTTTCGATAAATATCATTAATTTATCGCCGTCATGCCAACACCACTCAAGACTATCATCCGAATCAACTGTTAACAGTGAGATCCATTCTCCTTCAGGCGTTGGATCATATGCTAGTGAATAATGAGAAGGGTATCCTAAAAGATAGTCCGAACTTTTATGTAGAGAATCCCGGATTTCAGTGTATATGTCGCTCTGAACTTCATCGAAAGGCCAGTCCTTCAACTGGTATTCGTCATAAGGAATATCAATAGTCTGGAAAAACTCAATCACTGTGGTCATGCCAATATCTGCATGGGGCGGCATTATCGTCTCTAGATTCGTTGTTTCAGGAATATAGATACCATGAATATATCCGTCCTCAAACGCCTCTAGATAAGCATCATCATCATAATTATCATCTGCTACAAAGAGACTTAGAAGTCCTTCCGATGGCAGATCTCTATCAGTTGAATTGATTTCTTTGAAATTGATCTGGCCAAGGAAGCGATACGGCTTCTCCTCATACGTTGGCCATTCGCTACCAACTGGTAAATCAGGTGCTCCTCCAAACCGACTACAGCCCAATTGTGGTTCCGCATCTTTATTCCTAAGTATATCAATTGCTGGCCTCAACACTTGAGATAAATACTCTTTATGATTTGCAATTTTTGACTGTCCAATCATCTCTAGAAAATTATTCCTATTCATTATATCCTCCATACGTGTGTTTTTTTTAATGCGGTTTGAAATTTTCCCCATATTTAATTATACTTCATCGTAGTTCTGAGACAAATGTTTATACTAATAATGGAAAAAACTATATTACTTTGTTTATTGTTAACAACACTCTCAACTACTCTTCCCAATCTCCAAATCGATTTTAACATAAATATCCAACAAAAAAAATCACCTCTAGAAAAACTAACGAGGTGATTTTTTAAATCTTTATTTTAAACGATCAATCTTTTTTACAAAGCTACACTCTACCCTAGTAGCCGAAAGCGAGTGTATATGGGCATTCATTTTTAAGAAGCATTTTCAAACTGACTATTATAAAGATCCGCATAGAATCCTTTTTCTGCAATCAGTTCTTCATGATTACCACTTTCAATAACATCTCCGTCTTTCATCACTAAAATCAAATCGGCGTTTTTAATCGTTGAAAGTCTATGTGCAATAACAAATGATGTTTTTCCCACCATCAATTTATCCATTGCTTCTTGAATAAGTGCTTCAGTACGTGTGTCAACAGAACTAGTAGCTTCATCTAAAATAAGCAATGGCGCTTTTTTAACCATCGCTCTTGCAATAGTAATAAGCTGTTTTTGCCCAACAGATAAACTAGTTTTATCGTTTAAAATCGTGTCATAACCTTTTGGCAAAGTTCTAATAAAGTGATGCAGACCTACAGCCTTACAAGCTGCAATTACTTCTTCATCCGTTACATTCTCTTTGTTATACACGATATTTTCCTTAACGGTACCTTCAAATAGCCAAGTATCTTGTAGCACCATACAAAATAAGTCGTGAACATTTTTACGAGAAATCGACTTAGTCGGCACGTCTCCAATCATGATTTCCCCGCTATCTACTTCATAGAAACGCATAAGAAGGTTCACAAGTGTTGTTTTCCCTGCCCCAGTAGGTCCAACAATGGCAACTTTCTGACCTGCTTTTATATGAGCAGAGAAATCTTTAATAATAAGTTTCTCTTTCGTATAGCCGAACTTAACGTTTTTAAATTCCACATTACCTTCGACATCTTTGGCTTCTAAAATGGCTTTTTTATCACTTTCGTCTTCAAGTTCCGCTTCATTTAAGAATTCAAATACACGTTCACTTGCTGCAGCAGTTGCCTGCAAACTTGTAGCTGCCTGCGCTAACTGTGATAATGGCTGCGTAAATAAGCGGATATAAACCATAAATGAAACAATCACACCAAATGTAATGGAACCGTTCATTGTTAGTGCAGCCCCTACGACACACACAACAACATAGCCTAAATTTCCAATAAAGATCATGAGAGGCATCATCATCCCCGACATAAACTGTGCTCTCCAAGCGCTACTAAAAAGACTTTCATTGATTTCATTAAATTCTTGCTTTGCTGCTTTTTCACCGTTATAAACTTTCATGACATCATGCCCTGAATAGATCTCTTCAATATGGCCGTTCATTCTACCAAGGTCTTGCTGCTGGCGTGTGAAGTATTTGCGGGATTTGGAAATAATAAAGGTCATTAATACAAACCCAACAAAAGTTGCAGCAACGGCAGAAAGTGTCATCGTCACATTAATAGAGAACATCATAATCAAAGACCCAAAGAACATAACGACTGCTGTCACTAATGAACCAATGCTTTGGTTTAGAGACTGTCCAATCATATCCACATCATTCGTGACACGACTTAACACATCTCCATACGTTGTTGAGTCAAAGTATTTCAACGGTAATTTATCGATTTTTTTCGAAATATCTGTACGTAAACTTTTGGAAACTCGCTGCGTAATTGTAGCCATAATAAAGGCCTGAATGTAATTGAAAATAAAACTCAATCCATACAAAATAGCAAGGAGCAGACCAATTTTTCCTATAGCCGCAATATCAATCTCACCAGTAATGCCTTCTGTTATCAAATCGGTTATCTCACTAAGCTTATCGGGCCCAATGATCGTGAAAATTGTTCCTACAACTGCCAATACAAGGGCAAAGATAATCGCTGGTAAATAAGGTTTACAATAAGCAATCAACTTTCCCCAAGGCTTTTTAAAATTCTTTGGCTTTTCTCCAGGAGCTACCATATGACCTGAAGAACCGGGACCTTTTCTGGGCTTATTTGTCTGTATATTACTCATTTTCCAGCTCCTCCTTCGATAGTTGTGAATAGGCAATTTCCTGATATGTCTTACACGTTTTCAATAATTCACTATGTTTTCCCATACCAACGATGTTACCTTCATCAAGAACAATGATTTTATCAGCATCTTTAATCGTTCCAATTCGCTGTGCCACAATCAAAGAAGTTGCACCTTTCGTTTCTTTTTTCAAGGTAGAACGAAGTTGACGGTCTGTTTTATAATCTAAGGCAGAGAACGAATCATCAAAAATAAAGATTTCTGGATTTCGATTCACTGCTCTAGCAATAGAAAGACGTTGTTTTTGTCCTCCTGATAGGTTTGTTCCGCCTTGAGCAATAGCCGCATCATATTCGTCATCCATTTTCTCTACAAATTCTTTCCCTTGAGCAATTTCCACCGCTTTTTTGATCTCTTCATCTGTTGATGGGGTCTGGCCGTTACCACCGTAGGCAACATTAGATTTTACTGTACCTGAAAATAGTACGACCTTTTGAGAAACATAGCCAATCTTATTGTGAAGAGCTTCCTGTGCATATTCTTTCACATTAATGCCGTCGACTAATACCTCTCCCTCAGTCACATCATAAAATCTTGGGATTAAATTAATAAGCGTACTTTTACCACTACCAGTAGAACCGATAAAAGCGACAGTTTCGCCTTTATGTGCTGTAAAGCTAATATCTTTTAAAACATAGTCCTCTGCATTAGGATATTTAAAGCTAACATTACGCAGTTCGATTTCACCCTCGATTCCTTTAGGTGACGATTGCATTTCTCCATCAATAATTGTTTGAGGTGTATCTAGTACTTCATTAATTCGGGCTGCAGATACTGATGCTCTCGGCAGTAAAATGAACGTCATTGATAAAAGCATAAATGCCATAACCACCTGCATAGCATAAGCTGAAAATACGACCATATCACTGAACAAACCGATTCGATCCATACCGCCTGCATTATTAATCAAATGAGCGCCAATCCAGTAGATAGAAAGAGTTAAACCTGACATAATCAGACCCATCCCCGGCTGCATAAGGGCCATAAGTCGATTCACGAAAAGGTTTGTATCCGTTAAAGAGTTATTGACTTTATCGAATTTTTCTTCCTGATACGCTTGTGCATTATACGCATGAACAACACGAATACCAGTTAAATTTTCTCTTGTTACTCGGTTAAGATTATCCGTTAGTTTTTGAACGATTTTAAATTTCGGTAACACAAAGATGATCAGGTTACCTATCAAAATAAGTAAAACAAGGACAGCTACTCCTGTTGCCGCAGACCACTCCCAACTTTTCCCCATAATCTTCAAAATAGCCCATACTGCAAGGATTGGAGCCTTAATCATAACTTGAAGACCCATTGCAACAGTTTGCTGTATTTGCGTTATATCATTAGTAGAACGGGTAATAAGACTTGCGATTGAAAAACCGTTAATTTCCTCCATAGAGAAAGATAATGTTTTGTCAAATACTCCTTTTCGCAATTCCTTAGAAAGAGATGTTGCTACCCTTGCCGCAAAATAGCCAACAATGACCGCCAATATCATACTGCCAAGGGCACATAACAGCATCTTCCCTCCAGCTGCCCATATGTCGCTCGTTTCACTGCCCTCTGTTTGTACAAGGGTCGTAATTTTAGACATATAATCCGGCAACTTCAAATCCAACCATACTTGCCCAACAATGAACACAATACTGGCTACAATAAGCGTCCATTCTTTTGGTTTTAAGTATTTAAATATTTTCAACATATTTGCCTTCCCCCTCATTATAGTTAGCGTGCTAACTATATAAAAAATACAACTTCTTCATGATTCAATATTCTCTTTCATGGCATCCATCACTTCAAAAAAAACTTCAAGTTTCTCTTCTGGGATACCTGTTAGTAATTTTTGTTCAAGCATCGCTCTACGAATCATGATACTGTCATGTATTTTCAGCGCATCTTCTGTTAAGACAATTTTTTTAAGTCTTGAATCGTAGGGAACAGAATGCCTTGTAATCAAACCATTACTTTCCATGGATTTTAGTATTCTAGACGCTGTTGATTTGCGAATAGAAAATGCTCTTTCAAAATCCTTTTGAAACATATCTTTATCTTGGTTTTTATAAAGATAACTAATAGTCCAACCGTGCATTGCAGTAAGGTTATCCCTTTCTGTTAGAGTAGTGCATGCGGCTTGATCCAATTGTCTTCTCATCAAAAGGGACAATGTGCGCAACTCTAACCCAACTGATCTCCTTGTGCTCAATTTTTCTACCTCCAATATGTTAACGTCTAAACTTTAGTATTTAAAAACTAGTTTATAGTGTCCCTGGTGGAATATGGCATACTGATCTCAATACATAATAAAACGTAAGATGCTTATGCCTTTAGTGATTAGATCACGTTCAGACGTATTAATTCTGCCATATTGTCTGCAAAAAATCCAACAACAAGCATAACCACTTACTAAGTTTTAATAAGTGGTTTTGCTTGCAATTCCGTATATTCTCCAAAAGCAAAATAACTAATCGTCTCTACCCATACAATGATTAAAATCTATACTTCAATCGGGAAAGTAATATTATACTGAGTTCCTAATTGCGGTGTACTCTTTATGTCAATATCTCCCCCATGAGCTATAATAATTTGTCTTGCAATTGCCATCCCTAACCCTGTTCCTTGGTTGTTAGAAGATGCACTAGTTCCACGGTAATATCGATCAAATAAGTGTTCAATCGTTTCTTGATCCATACCGACTCCATCATCTTCAATTAAAACTCGAATTTGTGACAGATCTTCATGAAGGGAAATTTTAATGTTCGTTTCAGGAGGATTATGCTTAATGCAGTTAGCAATTAAATTTTCAAATGCACGTTTCATGTATCTTACATCCATATTAAAGACTATTTGTTCCTTACTTGATTCAAATGAAAACATCTTATTTTTCGATTCAGGCAATCCATACAGTTGTTCTAAAACATCTTGAAGAATATGTCCAAGATTATTTTGTTCTAATTGTATCGGGATTGCTTCATTTTTTAATTGAAATGTTAAGTTAAAGTCCTCAATTAATCGTTCCATATACGCTACACGATTCTCCATAATTTCGGAAAATTGACGTATCTTATCTTGTTCCCATTTATATTCACGTGAAGATAATAGAACAGTATAACCCTTTATAACAGACAATGGGGTTTTAAGATCATGCGAGACTCCTGTCAGCCACTCTTCCCTAGTCTTTTCTAATAACTTTTGGTCTTCTGAATTTCTTTGAAGAGTTGATGTAAGGTTAGATAGAGCCTGCGTCAATTCTTCATACGTTCTATATTTAGTTTTATTTCTCCACCGTTTTTTTTGATTAAACTTCCATATAGAAAAAGGCTCTTCATATTTATTATTCGATAGATTTTCAATCCAAGATACAATATGTAGTAAAGGAGCACCAAGTTGTCTTCCAAAAAATAAAGCAAGCAATATTCCAAGTATTATGATTGAAAGTATCCATAGATTATTTACCCAATAGAAAAACGGATTATTATTTGACATCGGCTTTCCTAAAACCCATGTGAGATTCTGGTTTTCAATAGTTTTATACCATGTAGACAGCTGATATCCTTTTTTATCGGGATACAGGTAATCAGAAACTAGTTCTCCTGGAGTATAATGTTCTTTTATATTTTGAGGTTTGTTAAAGGAAAATATCTCATCGCCATTTTCATCCAATATTTGCATCCACAATTTTTTTTTCAATAAAGCATCTTTAACCTTAGAACTGACTGAAAGTTTTTGATCTACGACACTCGTATGTTCCACAACATTGTTAATCAACAGTTGTGTGCTTTCTGTTTTGTTATGTCCAAGAAAGAAACTGAAAAGAATAATGGTTATTACAATGAGTAAGCTCCAAGTAAGCATTAACCAGAAAAGGCGTGATATGAAATAATAGGCAATACGATTTTTTAATTTCACAATAAGTCCTCTTTAGTGTCTACTTCAAAAATATAGCCTAATCCTCGAACGGTTTTTATCCATTTAGGTCTACTAGGATCTTTTTCTATTTTTTCACGTAAACGTCGTACATGTACCATCACTGTGCTATCTCCACCATATATTTCACCCCATACATCCTTATAAATTTGAAGTTTACTTAAAATTCGGTTGGGATGCTCGCAAAAATATAGCAAAAGTTTCATCTCCTGAGTAGGACACTCTATTCTTTCGCCATTAACGATCAGTTTTCCCATATTGGGATCTAGGGAAAAGTATGTGTAATCGTAAATCTGTTTTCTTACATGCTGTGCTGGAGTTTTAGTAGAACGTTTTAATTGTGCTTTTACACGAGCAACAACTTCTAATGGATTAAAAGGCTTTGTAATATAATCATCTCCCCCAAAACTAAACCCCTGTAATTTATCTAAATCGGTAGTTTTAGCTGTAAGAAATAGTACTGGTACATCTGTCTCCAAACGAATTTTATTGCATAAAGTAAAGCCGTCTGTATCAGGTAACATTACATCTAACAATATAATGTCTGGTTTTTTTTGAGTTGTTATAGAAAGTGCTTCTGCTCCATTCGTGGCAATTAAGATATTTTGAAAACCTTCCTTTTCAAAGACTGTTACTAATAAATCTAATATGTACTGATCATCATCAACCATCAGAATTTTATGATTCTCGATTTTAAAAGTCACCTACATCATCCTCTCTATTTCAATTATTATTTTACCTTAAACAGAAATATAAAAAGTCGTTAATAAAAGAATTAATACTCCGTTTAAATTTCAGAAAAATCAGAATGTGAAATCCGTAGCATTTCATGTTGGTTATTAAAATTTTTGAACTAGTCGTTTAGCAAATGTTTAGAAAGAGTTTCATTCGTGTTTAGTAAGATTCGTATACGATAGAACTGAGGTGAGGAAATAGATGAAAAATCAAATATTAGTGACAAACGAGCTTACTAAAAAGTATACACATCATACTTCAGTAGATGGATTAAACTTACGAATTGAACGAGGACAAATTTATGGATTTCTTGGACCTAATGGAGCTGGAAAAACTACAACAATTCGAATGTTACTAGGGTTAATTAAACCGACAAAGGGAAATATTGAAATATTTGGTCAAAGTCTAAAAAAAGATCGGCTTCAAATTTTACAACGAATTGGATCATTAGTAGAGTCTCCAACATTCTATGGGAACTTAACAGGACATGAAAATTTAGAGGCTGTTCGTAGGCTAAGAAACCTTCCAGAAAATCGCGTTAACGAAGTATTGGAAGTAGTAAGATTAACCAAAGTTGCGAACAGATTAACAAAAGAATATTCACTTGGAATGAAGCAGCGCCTTGGGATTGCTACAGCACTATTAAGCAAGCCAGATTTATTAATATTGGATGAGCCTACAAATGGTTTGGATCCGTCAGGCATTCAAGAAATAAGAGAGTTGATAAAAAAATTGCCTGAGTCTGGTATGAGCGTCCTTGTATCTAGTCACTTATTAAGTGAAATAGACCAGATGGCAACACAAGTTGGGATTATTAATTGCGGAAAAATGATTTTTCAAGATTCAATTGAGCAACTAAGACAAAAACGGAAACCATTATTAAAAGTAGGCGCTAGTAATTTAGTTGAAGCAAATACAATTTTAAAAGGAAAAGGATTAAAGACCGATTTGCAAAAAGATTTTTTGTGGCTTCACCAAACTGAGCCGGAGTTTGTTTCAGAAATCAATTCCATTCTAGTTCACTCAGGACTTTCTGTGTACCGACTTGAAGAAGTGAAAAGATCACTTGAAGATATTTTCTTAGAATTAACTGGCACTGAGGGAAGCTTATGAAAAATATATTATGGGCAGATAAAATCAAATTAAAACGTTCGTCGTTATTGATTATTGTTTCATTGGTTCCGTTACTTATCATTGCATATGAGTTGGTGAATCTCACCTATCGCGCTGAGTTTGTGGAAAAGCAAGCTGAGATGTTCGGTGCAGGCTCCATGTGGATGTATTTAATATATGACAATAGTTTGTTATTTGGTCTAGGTTTTCCATTAGCCGTTACACTTGCTGCATCAGTGATTGCAAATATTGAACATCAGGCAAATGGATGGAAACAAACCCTTTCAATGCCAATAGCAAGAGGAAAAATTTATTTGAGTAAATTTACTTGGTTAACGATTAGTCTATTCCTTTCAATTACTATTTTTCTGATTGGCATGGTTTTTCTAGGAAAGGTACTATCATTTGAAGGGGATATTCCTTGGGGCTTATTGATAGGCGATTGTTACGGTATGTTAATTGCAGTATTACCAATAATGGCTTTTCAATTTTGGCTATCAATGAGCATTAAAAATCAGGCCTTCTCTATTCTTATCGGATCAGTTTCTGCTATTATGGGGCTATTCTTAGCAGCTACCCAAACAACAAGATGGTTCCCTTTTGCCTATCCAATTCAATCCTCGACGGTTATATTGCAGTATGAAGGAATAGGATATAACCCAGATTTTTCGGCATTTCTTGTTGTTAATCTAATAGTAGGTATCATCCTATTTTTTATGGGGTCCATGCATTTTGCCAAACGGAATGTCCAATAAGGGAGGGATAATTTTGAAAAATATCTTATTTGTTGAACGATTAAAGTTAAAACGCTCCAACTCATGGTTACTTTACTTTATTGGTCCTATATTAGGTGTGTCATTAGCGTATATTAATCTCTTTAAAAACTATGACCTCTTTATGCAACCTGGAGAAAATGCTTGGAAAGAAGTGTGGACACAAGTCGCATTATTTATGGGCCCTTTTGTATTACCAATTTTAGTAGGAATATACTCAGCCCTTATTTGTAGAGGTGAACATGTGGGAGGCGGATGGAAACAACTACTAGCTTTACCTGTCAAACACTCAGACATCTTTCTAGGTAAATTTCTTACAGTGGTTCGAATGGTAACCATTACCATGCTAATTTTATTAATCTTTTTTATAGGAGTTGGTTATATAACGGGAATCGAAGGCAACCTTCCGCTCTTTACAATACTGGGGTATATAATTAAAGGCATTATAGCGTGCCTACCTTTAATACTTTTACAACTAATTATCTCCATAAAAGCTAAGACATTTGGCATACCATTAGCCATCAGTATTGTTTTCACACTTCCAGCCATTATTGTTGCTAGTACCCCATTAGGCCAGATTTATCCATGGACACAGCCAATGTTAGCCATGTCACCTGAGGATGAATCACCTATTCAATCTTATTTCTTATTTTATTCACTATTGAGTGGAACTTTGTTCATCTTACTAGTTTATGGATTGAAAAGTTTTAGTACACGGGACACATTTTGACCGATTTTCTACTTAGGAATGCAAAAGAATTGAAAAACGTCCTCTGAGATTTCTCGTAAAGGAATTAATCGTTTCCAGAGAGCTTGTGGTAAAAAACATTATAAGCCGTATAGTCTAAAAAAGAGCTATATACGGCTTATTTCAATGACCAATTATTATGACAATCTGGACATTGCCAATCCAAGTAAATACGACATATTTTCAAATCTATATTCTCTATGTATTATAGAGTTTCTATCTATGGTTTTTATCCACATTAAAGGCTTATCTATAGATTTTTCAAAATAATCTTCTATTCTTTTATTTCTATTTCGTTCCTTTTCGTTCTTTTTCGAATTGCATATACGACTATCAACAAAAGAGGTAAGAAAAGTCCGATTGATAATGTTAAGGAATTACCCGTTGTTTCGTCAAAATGCTGTTGATAGATGATATTAGGATAAATCACTAGTGAAAGGACAACAGCAATCATCCCTAACGGTAATGTTAAAGGGCGGTAATCTTTCAAATTCAGAATTTGTGCCATCCCTAAAACGGAGGCGTAAAAATAAAGGGTCGTCTTAAAAAAGAGAGTGATAACCCAAAGTGATGCCATTAATCCCTCAATACGCTGTATAAAATTCCCGACATTTATCTTTTTGGTCAATTCATAACTTGGATAAATCTCTCCTACAGTTTTCTCAAAACCTAATACTGTAACACATAAAAATGTAATAATGATGATGACGATGCCACCTATTAAGTTTCCAATGAAAAAAGCTTTTTTACCTTGTTTCATTTTATTAACAAAAGAGGGGAAAATCATTAAGAGAACAATAGCATCTACTGAAGATACTATGACATAGAAAATGGAAGATTGAACGATCTTTTTTGTCCCCATCTCATAGACAGGCTGTATATTTTCAAACTTCATTTCAGGTGAAATACACACAACTAAAATAAAAAAAAAGACGAAAAACACGACTATTAAGATTTCTGCAGTACGAGCGAAGGTTTCCAATCCAAGACGGACTCCCATCACCACAATACCCGCCATAAGAATATTAAGGACTACCATTGGAGTATTCGGCATCATATGGATGTTTAGGAATAGTCCAAAGTAATACAAAAGTTCAGAAGCATAAAGAAGTGATATGATTACAAAAAAAGCAGAAAAAGCTTTACCTATCCATCTTCCAAATAGTTTTTCAATGACTTGGACATAGGTGAGGTTAGGGAACCATTGTGCTATAGTGATGAATAGCCATACGACTAATAAACCGATTCCCGTACCAATTATAGTGGCAATCCAGGCGTCTTGCTTTGCGTCGGTTGCTAATGCTGATGGCACAGTCAAGATGCTCGTACCAATTGTAAATAAAATAACTAAAACTAGAAATTGGTACGAATTAATTTTAACGTCTTGCATCATTTCACATCATACCTTCCCCTCTACACTGTTCTATTATGTCAACAAAAGTGAAATCAGGTCATTAAGAGGTTTAAAAATAAAAGTGAGTAAATCAAATGGATTTGGAATAGATCTTTCAAATCCGAAAAGTGTAATACTTAGACCTACCCCAATTGCAAGAAGAATTGAAAATACAAGTAACTCTTTTTTATATTTTTTTTCCAAGAGAGGCGGAACTTCAATCCACACAATAATTGCCGCAATTATAAGTATTCCTATAGTTTTTATCATGATTATTTAACCTCTATCTTTTCTAAGAAGGAATTACCTTCTGTGCCCGTATGCACAAGTTTTACGTCTACTTTAACATTCACTGTCATCCCAGCGAATTCTTCATCCCAGTGCTCTTTAAGCTTTTTCCATTCTTTCGGGTTAGACCGATGAATGGCTTCTCCAAATCCAAATATGTCTGACTTATATTGTTTTTGTACCGTTTTAATGGTCTGATTAATGGTCTCTTCCATCTGTTTTTCAGTATTCTTCTCTAGCTTAACAATTGTTTCTAGTTCATTAAGATTAATTTGACACTCTACTTCCTCAACATTTCCTTTTACTTTAATATTGACATCCACTTCAGGCTTACCTTTGTTTGTTTTGCCTTTCATTTTAGAATCCACATGAATTATTTCTATACTGGCTTTCCCCCCTTCAGGACAAGATATAGCAGTTACAGATTTTTGTACTTCGTTGGTGATGCCATTATACCCTCTGCTTTCTCGTTCAGTTAACCAGCCTATCAGTTTATCTTTTTTAAACACCGCTAATTCATCATATCCAATTCGCGCAGAAGGAGTAATCGATTCCACATTCTGTTTGCTTGATCCCTTTTCTTGTTCACCTGTTACCAGAATCCCTGTAAGTACGGCTTCCTTTCCATCACTTGTAAGATCAGCTATCAACTCATCCAATGTAAAGCCCTTTGTTGCAGCCCAGGTAGCTTCTGAAGTTTTAAGGGTATTAAACATTTCATTGGCGGGTATATTTTCAATCGTTGTTGTGACATTCAGTACTTCCTCTGCGGTCCTATCCTTAGCAATAGCAACAAAGAAATCAGATCGAAGTTCCCAATATCTTGACAGTAACTCTAAGGATTCGGCTATGCCTTCTTTAGCTAAATCCTCACCAATCACAAGCATTCGAAGATGTCCAGGATATATTTTCCGAGGAGCTTTCTTTGTAATTTTTCGAAAGGCTTCATATACCGTTTCTCCGTTCTCCTGAAACAGGATGACTGGTGAACGCCCAGAACTTGTTTTCATGGATACTTCCGAAGGTACAACCACTTGAGCAGTTACTTGATATTCACCATCTACTTTATCTATTCCGATTGCCAACGTAATGCCAAGCTCATTTAATTCCCTCTTGTCCCAACAGCCTGTAAGAAGGGGGCTAAAAATCAGGAGAACCAACATGCACTTTTTCATCGTTTAACCCCCTTCAGACTCCATATTTTTTGGTGGTTCTGGTTTTGCAGAGGCTGAATCTTGTTGCCTAACGATATTTTGTTGACTGATTAGACGAGGTCGAGTAAACATTTTCCATATAGGCAAGAGAATAAACGTATCCTTTTGATCGGAAAGATTAAATGGAGCTATTGAAGACATATAAGGCACGCCAAAAGATCGCAAACTACATAAATGCAGAAGTAGAGCTATTAAACCAATCGTTATTCCTAATAAACCAAAAGAAGCAGCTATTGCCATAAATCCAAAACGTAGCATCCTCCCCGAGATAGCTAGGTTGTAAGTTGGAGAAACGAAACTAGAAATGGCGGTTATTGAAACCACGATTACCATCGCAGCAGAGATTATGCCTGCTTCAACTGCTGCTGTTCCAATTACAAATGCTCCTACAATAGAAATGGCTGAACCGATGTTTCGTGGCATTCTTAAGCCTGCTTCACGCAAGATTTCAAAGGTGACTTCCATTATGATTGCTTCAACAAATGCCGGAAATGGAGCACCTTCTCGTTGGGCTGCCAGACTTATTAGGAGTCCAGTAGGTAGCATTGTATGATTAAAAGTTGTGATGGCAATAAATAGTGCAGGTGCAAGCATTGCAATCGCAAATGCAAAAAAACGAAGAATTCGAATAAGACTTGCAATATCCGCACGTTGATAATAGTCTTCTGAAGATTGAAAAAATTGGACGAATAATGCTGGAACAATAAGGACAAATGGTGTTCCATCTACCAAAATGGCTACGCGCCCTTCCAATAATGCTGCAGCTACGACATCCGACCGTTCTGTATTGAATATAGTTGGAAAAGGTGAATAAGGTGCATCCTGAATTAATTCTTCGATATTCCCACTTTCGAGAATTCCATCGATATCTATTTTATCCAAACGTAAACGGACTTCTTTCACTATTTTGTCATTTGCAATACCTTTGATATACATCATGGCAACATTCGTTTTCGTGCGTTTCCCAATAACTTTCGACTCCATCCAGAGATTTGGATCTTTCAGTCTTCTACGAACTAAGGCTGTATTTACACGCAAATTTTCGGAGAATCCTTCGCGGGGTCCTCTTACTACCACTTGGGCTGATGATTCCGTTACTCCACGCTCAGCCCAATGCTTATTGGAAATGATTAAACCTTGGGCATATCCATCGATTAAAATAATCGTATCCCCCGATAATAGTCCAGTAAAAAGTTCTTCAAAATTAGTTAGTTCTTTAATTTCTCCTACTGTCATGGCAAAATCTTTTAATACGCTAATAAGATTTTGATCAGGAGATAGCTTTTTCTGTAATTCGGTCCCATTGATATCTATCATAAGCGTTTCTAAAATGAAATTTTGTAATGAGGTTGTATCGGTTAATCCATCTGTATAGATAATACCGGCTTTAATACTTTCTTCTTTTCCAAATCGAATTTCTCGAATGATAATATCCGAGCTTTTTCCAAGGGAATCTTTAATTCTTTTTATATTTTCTTGAAGATTTATTTTTAATTCATTTGTTGAACCTGGCTTCATCATTTGGCTAGTTGAAATAGAATTGGCATGCAATTTAGAATTACTTTTCTTTTTAAAAAAGCCCATAGACTACCTCATTTACTATTTATTTTTTGCGCACTTTTAATAATTTTATTTATAACTTTGCTAATCAGGAAAATATCGATTGATCCGTTTAAATCTTTTTTCGCTCAATGATAAATTTTTCCCCAATCAATACACCTACTATTTTTTTGAATTATACTACTTTTAATAACTAGCAAAATGTTTTCGACAAAACTTCTAATTAAGGGACAAAAAAAAGTAAATGGGAAAATGTACATCCCAAATCTACCAATAAATAAAAAAACTGAATGGATTAATATAGCTTTTTTCGACACTTGTACACTCAAGTGCAACACCCTGGACTTAATGAAACAACCACCTATCTATATTTGATAGGTGGTTGTTTGATAGGACAAAATTAAACGACTTTATTGCTTTAACACAAAATTATATTTTAACTAATAACTTAGTTGAAGCCTCTGTTACACAATCACCAAACGACTTAACTTCCTCTAAATAGTTGAACCCCGGAGGATTTCCTAGACGATTTAGTAATCTGACAGCTACCAGATTAAATTCAGGCATAACTAAGAGGGTTTGATTACAAATGCCAAGAATTTGAAATGACCCTTTTGGAACATTTAAACCTATTTCGCTGTTCTTTGTAGGATCCATTTGTACTTGCCACAGGAAACCATTCTTTGGCGATTCTTCTCCTAATAGTTTTGGACTCTGCATCGTTGTTGCCATTTTTAGTATCTCAGAATTAACAATCTGTTCATCGCCGATTTTCCCGTTATTTAAATGTAGATAGCCCCAATAAGCTAATTCACGGGCAGTAGAGAACATATTTGGGCGGTCGCCATCTGCACTGTTTCGAGTTTCAAATGAAGTATTTCCATCAGGTTCAAAAATTGTTAAAACCATATCATCAGAAGGTTCTGTATACCAACCAGCTTTTTTAAATCCTAAAGGAACAAAGATTTCTTCAGAAGCAATTTTTGCTACTGTTTTTCCTGTTGTGCGACGTATAATTTCAGCCAGCATTCGAATGTTTTCATCTCGATAATCCCATCTCTCACCAGCGTGGAAATAATTAAATAGATTTCCATCTGGATTTGTTCGTAAACCGTGTGTATGTGTAAGAAAATGTCTTAGTGTAATTCCTTTTAAAGTCTCTTCGTTTAGTTCCGGAAGATATTTCAATACTGGGTCATCAATTGAATTTATATGTCCGTTATAAATAGCCCAAGCCACGCAAAAACCAGTATAACTCTTTCGTACAGAAGCGATATGAAAGAGCGAATCCATCGAAATAGATTTAGCATTCCTTATATTTGAATGATGACCTTCATAATGCTCCGTTACAATCTTCCCATTTTGAATGATAATTAAAGATTGTCCAGAAGCCTGCACCACATTACGAGTATTTCTGACATGGTCTATAACGGAGTTATAATTCGTTGACAATTCGATTTCTAAATTCAAAAGTTATTACCTCCCCTGATTATGTTCTTTGGATACATTCTACGAAGCACCAAATTTTACCTGCTTTTGTTTTTCTATTACATCAAAAGGACAGTAGTCGGAGGCATACCTTTAATAATATAGCGAAATTTAGAATCAAAAACCTTTACCTAACACCACAGTGAGGACAATACTCTACATGATCTACTATCAAATCTTTCAGTGCTCTCTACAGACTTGCACTTATTTATTGTTTAGGATAGTAGAGAATTAATTCAAAAAGATTCAATATTTCAATCCTTATTTTTCAAATTCCATCTTCCAACTAAAATATTCATTGTCTGGATTTTTTTCATATTTTAAATGAGCATCGAATTTAGAGCCTTTTTTACTCGTTAAGCCTTTTACCAAGACCGTTCCATCGGCTAGCAATTTCTTCACCATTGTTTTCGTAGGCTTCTTCTTCATAGTGGCTAAAAATTTATCGTTTTTCCAGATGACAAATTTACAGCCCTTTTTCCAGTTACTGCAGCCGAATCCTTTTTGCCCTTCGATCACACCATGAGCACATAATGGGCATTTCCCTACTACCTCAAATTTCTTCTGCGCTCGTGTTACTTTGCTGAGTGTCACATCTTCACTATTTTTAATCGTATGAACCGCATTGACTGTAAAATTAACAATTAAATGTAGAAACTGCTCCTTCGTAAACTTTCTTTTTTCTATTTCCGATAATGTTTTTTCTAATCGACCCGTGAACTCTAAATCGAATAAATCTTTAACCGGAAATGTTTCTACTAAGTTTTTACCAAGCTCTGTACACACCAAATTTTTATTGTCCATAGCTATATAGCCGACTGTAATAAGTTTTTTTATCGTCTCCGCTCTCGTCGCTGGGGTACCAATGCTATATCCGCTTAAAATAGCAGCCATGATTTCATTACTCTCTTCATTTTCAACCCCTTTTCCACACGTCTCCATCACTCTAAGTAATGTTTTTTCAGTATGTTGTTTAGGTGGCGTTGTTGTATGGGCTGTGATCTTATGCTCGACAATATTTACTAGTTCATTTATATTTACTAAAGGAAGAATGACGTCATTCGATTTAATTTCTTCAACCTTTTTCCAACCTTCAACTAATTGAACCTTCCCTTTTGTTACGAACAATCCTTTGATATCACTACTATTCATTTTCGTAGAGATTCGAGTTTCTTCATATTCAGCAACAGGCATAAACTGCATAATGAAGCGATTTTTGATAGCATTGTAAACTATGGCCTCATCATTATTAAGCGACTTAGGGATGACATACGTCGGTATAATCGCACTATGGCTCTCTACTTTAGCGTTATCAAAAACACGTTTCTTTTTGGAAAATTGGATTTCATGTTCATACGGTAATCCTGTTTTCAACTTATTCAATACATTTGCTGTCTTCTCTACTAAACTTTCCTCTAAGACAACACTTGCTGTTCGAGGATAGGTAATATATTTCTTTTCATATAAAGACTGTGCTACTTTTAACACTTTATCTGAAGTCCAGCCTTTAAATTTACTTGTGATAAATCCTTGTAAATTTGAAAGATTAAATAAATACGGAGGATATTCTTTTTTCAGTTCAACCTTTTTATCCACAATCACCGCTTGTTTATTTATTAGCGCTTGCTGAATTACTTCTAACTCAGCTCTATTTTTAAATTTTTCTACTTTATTTTCGATATAAATGCCTACATATGCTCGCCCATCATCCGTGCTAAACGTAGCTACAAGCTTAAAGTAGTCCTCTGGTACAAAATTTTCTATTTCTTTATCACGATCATAAATTATTTTTAAAGTAGGCAGCAATACTCGTCCAATATTCAAAGCTTTTCCCGAGCCTTTTTGGTATTTCAATGTAGCTACAGAGGTTAAATTAATGCCAATAATCCAGTCAGCCCATTGACGGCTAATACCTGCATCCTGAAGAGGTTTCATTTCACTGTTAGGCATAATTTTTTCTAGCCCTTTAAGTACTTCCTCCGCTGTCCATTCATTTAAGAGCAGACGATACACCGGCTTTTGACTATTAAGCTGATAAATAATACTATCTCCTATAATTTGTCCCTCTCTATCAAAATCGCACGCTGAAATGACCATTTGAACATCTTGTCGCTTCATTAAACTATTAATGATTCTTAGCTGTTTTCTTGCCCCAAAATCTTCTTTCCCTCTTTTTTTAGGATCTGTCTTCACCTTATAACGAAAATGCTCGGGGATAAATGGAAAGTTCTCCATATGCCATTTTTCCATCTTTTTATCATAATCCTTGGCATCAAAAAGCTGTAATAGATGGCCGAAAGCCCATGTAATAACATAACCATTTCCTTCAAAGAAACCATCATTTTTGTTTTTAATTTTTAAAGCATCTGCAATGTTCTTCGCTACGGACGGCTTCTCAGCAATGATCATTCTAAGTCCCATTTTAGATCAACCTCCCCTATCCTTTTTCTCTTTCGAATTATTCATTTTAGGAAAACTTCATTAAGGCTCCTAAATAAACATACTGGTTATAAATACAATGTCATTTAACTACTATATATTTTTTTCACCTTTTTCATCTATCGAAAAATTATATCAAATAGAGCAGATTTTAGAAAATATATCTACTAAAAAATGCTCTATTATACTAGAATATTTGCACTTCTTTTTACACACACGATTGTAACAGAACATTTCCATCATCTTTCACCTCACAGGGTCATTATTCAAGAATCATCATTTGAGGATTCATACGTGACCAGAATAATCGACGAACACTACTTGACGTCTGAGAAAGAGTTGTTATAATGACGTTAACATATGAATATATGAACAAATGAACATATATTAATTTAAAATAGAAAGTAGGATAGAGCGATGTTAGATATTATTGTGATTGGTGCTGGACAAGCAGGATTAAGCATGGGGTATTATTTGCAACAAGGAGGCTATAATTTTGTCATATTCGATGGAGAAAAAAGAATTGGAGATACATGGAGAAATAGGTATGATTCCTTGATTTTATTTACACCTAAATCATATAGTTCACTGCCAGGGATGAGATTAGAAGGAGATAAAAACGCATTGCCTACAAAGGATGAAATCGCGGACTATCTTGAAGCATATGCTAAACATTTTTTGTTACCTGTGAAAATGGAAACGACTGTACTTAAAGTACAAAAAATAAAAAGTACATTTGAAGTCACTACTGATAAGGGGATATTTCATTCTAAACATGTTATCATCGCATCTGGCGCTTTTCAGAAACCGTTCATTCCTTCAACTTCCCAAAGTCTTTCACAAGAGGTGTTTCAAATTCATTCTTCCCAATACCTATCACCTGAGATGATTCCAGATGGTCCTGTTCTTGTAATTGGAGGAGGAAATTCTGGCACGCAAATTGCAACAGAGCTTGCAGAAAATCGCGAAGTAACCATTGCTATTAGCCATCCTTTTAAATTTTTGCCACTTACTATTTTAAGCAAAAGTATTTTTTTCTGGTTAGAAAAGATTGGTCTCTTATATGCAGGAACGGATACAAGGCGCGGATTATGGTTTCGAAAACAAAATGACCCAATTTTTGGCCTTGAGTTAAAGCATCTGATCCGTAAAGAGAGAATACATATTAAACCAAGAGTCATAAAGACACAAGGCAGAGAAATAATTTTTAATGATCATAGTAAAAGTAACGTGCAAAATATTATTTGGTCAACAGGATTTGTTCCTGACTACAAATGGATAGACATAGAGGGCGTTTTAGATGCAAATGGTTTTCCTCTTCATAAAAGAGGGTTGAGTCCAATACAAGGGTTATATTATATCGGACTACCGTGGCAACATCAAAGAGGATCGGCACTTATTTGTGGAGTCGGAAAAGATGCTGAGTTTTTATACTCGGTTCTGAAAAAGATGATTTAAGTTTATCAATTTCACCTTGGCGTAATTGATAATTGCTTCCCCACTTCCGTTTCATTAATAAGCTCTTCTTAACTGTTGCTCTATGTGCCATTAACCTATACAAAATCCCAAGGAAAAGACGACCACAGCTTTTCTGACCATTCGTCGTGTGTACCGAAAAGGGACGCTTTCTTTTTATATTTCGGGCTTACTTTGTTTTTAATGTTTTTACGGATATATGCAAGGTTAGCAGTACACTAATAAGGTTTACTTCAGTAAAATAAGGTATATTATATTTGTAGAATAGATTTTCTTCAAGGACAAGAAAAGTAGGTGAACAAAGTGGGGAAATATCAATTGGATACCAAAGGTAAGGTAGCTGTGACAAAGTATCATGAAAAACACAAGCCTGCCCAATTTGATAAAAAGCAGCAACTTGAAAAAATACGTGCGGAGTATTTGAAAAAGAAGCAAGAACAAACAGATAAATAATATGAATGAAAACCTAGGAAGACTAAAATCTCCCTAGGTTTTCTTTATTCGGAGTTCTTTTTTCAATTGAATCTACCAATAGTATAAGATAAGTACTAAAATAGCTAATACTGCGCAAATATTTACAATGACTATTGCAATTTTATTGACATCTTTATCTTCTTTCTGCTGCTGTTTTATCTTTCTATATAAAACTTGAATCTTTTTTTGCATCTGTTTTCTATCTTGATTTTTTTGGCTCAATCATTTTCCCTTCTTTTCAGATAAGATTATAGGAAATCAATATATAAAATTTTTTATTGAAATAAACTTCGCGGTTAGCTTAAGTACAAATTAATATTAACATAAATATCCAATAACAAAAATAGAGAACAATCCCGAATACCTTTACCTGTTACGAAACGAATTGTTTTGCTATCTACCACGTATTCGATAAACCGAAGCGTAATTTCAACTGAAGTATACTGATGAAAAAAAGAGGCGGTACCACCCCAAAAAATGGACGAAAATCAAAAGAAGAACGAGACGCTTGGCTTACGAAACAAGCAGAAATCAAAGACCAACTCGATCCCCCACTAGAAACACTATGGCAAGATGCACCCAACAAACCAAATTTGGGCATCAAAAAGTACAGTGATGGCAAAAACACGATTTAGTTTGGCTTTAAAGGAAGATTTTATTTCAAAGGTTCTTTATCTGCTAAACAACAACAAGTGGCCAACGGAATAACACCAAACCTTTGACCGCCTACTCGGGAAGTAGATCGGAAAATGCATGGAAGTTGCGCCCGAAAAATGTGGTGGGTTAGATTTCTTTGTATCTGTACCATATGTATTTTCAACCGTTATGAAAGTGACTAAACAGCTTCAGCTTTGAGTATTAACCTATATTAGCAAGCTCCTAAAAGTGTTTGACGAGCCCAATATTTGATACTGAAACTAAAAGTCCTATTTCAATAACATCAAATTAAATAAACGAAAAACAACTCGTATCATTGGCGTAGTTTTTTTTATTCTAATCAGCTTTTTATAATCTTCTTTCCCTAATTTGCACCTTTAATATAAATAAAAACAGGTTTTACTTCTTATTGAAGTCAAACCCTCGTTAGTTCAATAAGAACTGCTATAGTGGTAATGTTGCACCAATCAACTCGTCTTCCTGATTAAGATAGTCCAAAACACTCTGTATATCCTCTACATTGTAACTTTTAACAACGATCATATGCTTTATGTGAAGTCCTGTTGGATATACGTTTGGCTGTTGTAAACAGTTTCTTAACCGTTCTGGAGTATAAAGAATACACCATCTTTCACTTCCGTCACTCATTTTCAAACTTATTTCTATCCAATTTGTTTCATTAGCGTCATTTGATACTTCATCATCAAACTTCCAGCTTATTAAATCTATGACGTCCTCACTATTCATATTAAAAAGGTATAATGGAAACCATCTTATTCGTCCATTGTCACATTTAATACGAACCATTTCTTTATCATTATTTATATCAATTACTTGGTATGTATTTCCTCTTGTTAATGCTTCGGAATATGCACCTTGTTTTCGACAAATCAAATTCTTGTTTTTCATAAAACCTCCAAATTTAGCGAAAGTTGAGTTATAACAGCTCATCTGCAATCATTTATGCATTTTCCGCAAGCTCCCGCTTTCTTTTCGGTATAGTTATTTTCCAAACTGGTTAATGTAGGCTTCTCGATAATTATAGGGAACAGCCTTTTCATCCACAATTCCATTTACAGTTCTGCCACCATATCCGCCTCCATCTGCACAGTACTTCTGATTATCAAAAGTCGCAGGAAATTCAAACGAATGGATGACATCAAAATCGATCATGCCTTTTAACTCATCACATTCTTCCTTTGTTATTTTTTTATAACTGTCTACTAAAAATGAACAGTACATATCATAAACAATATCTGCATATTCTGCGGGCGACATTTTTTCATTAAAACCATTATAATTGCATGATATACTGATATCCTTCAGTTTACTTCCCCTCATCGCTGGGCGGAACTTTTTGGTCTCTGTGTTGTATGCGGAATCATAAAAGAACTTATGACGTTTGTATATCGGCCCCATAAACAAGGTTATCGCCATACTGTTTTTTTGCAAAATCCTTTTTTCCATCAACAGAGTGCTTTCCAAAAAAGACCATATATATTCGCTAATTCTATAGTCCACGCGTGGTCTTCTAAACATAATCTCAGGTTTGCATATTTCATCGTCTTCATCTTCGTGACTCCAAAATCGGCTGATTATCATGGTTTTTGTATTTTCTTCACAGTTATCACTAATTTTCGTTAGCGAAAGCTCTCTGACATAAAGAGATACTTTTTGCAGTAGCATTCTAAAATCGTTTTCGTTAAACGTTATCAAAACACAAGTTTCAGATTCAGAATCACTTTCAATGACTTCTTTAAAAGTAACTTTTTCTTGTTTAAGTTTATCGAAAATGTAATTGGTCCAACCGTATCCGTCAGAAATATACAACATTTCCTCTAATTTGCGATTAAGCTTTTCAAAACCACCAGTTGGTGAAAACTCTAATGAATAACTCAATGTTTCATTTCCCTTATGAAAAAAATTACGTAAATTGCAATTAATGTAAGTGATAAACCCTTCATTCCCATGCTACTATTTACCAAACGAAAGGAATTAGTTTTTTAGTTTTCTGTTTATATATTGTAAATTGTTCTCCGTACTTGTTTTGTAAGTAGTCATCAGATTTTGGAATATAGCCAAAAACAAATACTAAGAATAAGCTTAGAGGGATAAGCAAACTATAAATATTGTTGGAGATTAGCGCTAAACCTAGTACCCAAAGACAATCTCCAAGATAATTAATATGAATCGCATATTTAAATAATCCACCTGTATATAGTTTACCTTGGTTTTCAGGATTGTCTTTAAAAGGTTTTCTAAGTAACTCTGAAACTGTGTTTAACATACTGCCACCTAAAAATAATACCCAGCCTACAATAAGTACTGTTACGTTTGGATCCTGATTACTAGTAATCATTAAAATGGGGAAACCTAAATAATAAATCCCAAAAGCTATACTGTTCATGATGGCTTCTTGCCATGCAATCCCCCTAGGCAACCATATAAACATCATAGCTGTTAATCGTAAAGCTGTAATAATTAAAGCAATAAAAAGTCCAAGTGAAATGCCTGATTTGTCATATGTAATGAAAAGCAAATAATAGGCAATGATTAAATAGATAATCTCAGCAACTAATATCAAGATTTTTTCTTTTATCGTTGACTTTTTTATACCATACATTGCAAGACGCTCCTTCATTTTTTACTTTATAGGAAAATATACCTCTATGATATTACTCTCCTCCGGTGTACTATAGGGGTCCGTTTGATAAACTTCAAACGGAGCACCGTTCAGTTTATAGTTATTTTCCTCAATCCAAACATGCAGCTTTGTATGAATAGAAGGTAAATCATCGTAAGAGCCAATAAGCACAGCCATTGCGCAAAGACCTGGATTAAACACTTTTGTTTCATTTGTGGCCATTGCAAGGGGAATCGCCATTTCTATATCATAATTTTCAGGTTCATATTCTGAACTATGGAAAATAGCAAGTGGCTTTGCAATAGCTGATAATTTTTCAAACATAATTTTACAAAACAACTCATTAAAGTGTAATAGAAAATCAGCGGTATTCATTTGTTTTCGTTGAGATAATATATTATAGGATAAGTGATCCACAAGTTTAATCTCAATCTGATCTAAATAACCCATGATATTTTTCTCTTCATCTAACAGTTGAATATCAAGCTTTAATTTTTTTAACAACGAAGAATAATATGTAATCTGTTGTGTCAGATTTTGTTGTTTCGCTTTCATTTTAGAGTTAAAAAGTTCAGTATCCTCCCAATTAGCTAAAATAACCTTAATTTCTTCTAACGAAAATAAATAGCTTTTTAAGCGTGCAATCAATAAAGCTGTTTCTAATTGAGAAATATTATAATAACGATAGTTATTTTTAGCGTCTATGAAAGCAGGTTTTAAAAGTCCAATTTCATCATAGTAGCGAAGAGTTTTCAATGTGAGATGTGATATTTTTGAAAACTCACCAATTGTCAACATAACAATCACCTCCTGTTATAAATATAATGTTTCCTGTAAGGGGAGGGTCAATCAATACAGCTAAATTTTTTTAGGTCAATAAGATATTGGTAAAATTCAGGAGTAATCGATTATGAGACTGCATCAGGAAGAATTTTATTGAATTTGATTTAAACCTTAAGTTGGGTGTACACTCACAGGGGATTTTTATTTTTCTAGTAACACCTTTTGGTCAATGCCACGTGCATTTTGAGATAAATAAAAAGAATCCATTTTTAAAGAATTAATCAAAATGGACTCTTATATCAGGTGTGTTGATTAACCATTTTTATCCACCCTAATTAAATTAGAAGGATCTGAT
>NZ_JARVRU010000020.1:0-25852 GCF_030209535.1 Lysinibacillus sp. fls2-241-R2A-57 | reverse complement strand
CGAATGAATCGTTACGCTTTTTCTTTTTATTTAAACGGGTCACTGTATACGTCACAGTTTCCGTGCTTTGTTCTTCTGTTTGCTCAGACCCATTAAAAGACGGATCATTATCGAATAACGAACATTGTCCATCTGGTGGTTGGTATTTTAACTTCTCCGAGCGCGAACCATAAATCATTTTGGTTAACTGGCGAACTTGTTCAGACAAGTATTTATTTTGGGCGAGTGACACGTCTAACTTTTTAGAAAGCTCTTCGTTTTGTTGCTTCATAACAGCGAGTTGCTCTTCTAATAAGTGAATTAATTTTTCTGTTGTTTCCATACTCATCTTGTTCACCACATTTCCGTTCAAATTATCTGCGGTTAATTATACCATTTAGAAAGTAGTGATTAAAAGACACCTTTTGCAGATTTCTGAATTGCCCTCGGTTGTTGAAGAGATAAACCTTCCAATAACCAACGCAATTCTTGTTGAGATAGATTTCGTACCTCCTTTTCATTTTTGGGCCATTGTAGCCTGCCATTGTCTAGACGTTTATAAAGTAGCGCAAAGCCGTCACCGTCAAAATAAAGACATTTATAGCGGTCCTTACTTATACCTGAAAATAAAAAAATCGAGTCACTAAAAGGGTCCAGTTCAAACGAGTCCTGAACGAGGGTCGCTAGACCGTCAATCCCTTTACGCATGTCAGTTTTCCCACAGACAATATAAATATTTTGCACGCGCGTAAAATCATGCTTCATTTTTGAACCAGCTCCTTCATCACAGCTTGAATGATGTGCTCATCTACGCCATTGAAGAAGGAGATTTCGCCTGCAGCAGTTTTAATCAGACAGCTTGGCCCAGCTGTCTGTTGGAAAGAATTAGTCGAGGTTGTTTCAGTTGGTATGGGATCCAGTTTAACTGGTACAATGGTTAATTTGTTAGTTGACATAAGGAAAGCACCTCCTTAGATAGATACATCTATCGTACCGGAGGTGCCAGGTTGTTTATATGCGTTATTTGATTACGGGCTTACAGGGAATCATTTAAATAGTCATAAATTAGCCCTTTATACGGTAAAATATGTTACTTATTCCCTCTAGATGTAAATCATGCATCATGTCATAATCAAGCTAAATAAATGTTTAGAATAGTATTGGAGTGGGTAGATGAAATTTAAGAGACAAGAAGGTTTTCGATTTAAATTCGATGAACCTATTAAAATGACTTTTGCGGTATATGAAAATGGAAAAGTGAATCAAGCACAAACAGCAATGGCTGACTTGCTCGATATTAGTCCGCGAGGTTTGAAGATGTTTACTGAGGTGGATTTAGGTGTCAATCCTCCTCCATTGGATTTACGCTTTGTTCTGGATACCGTAGAGGTACGAGCTTGTGGAGAAATAATTTGGAGCCGTCCTTTTGGCAATGGCAAGCAGTATGGCGTGAATTTCAATAATCAAGGATCGGTAGAAGATTTGATTGTTGATGAATTGAAGTCGCGACGAAGAAAAGAAGCTGATGAGGCAAAATTAAATAACGTAAATTCATAAAGTGAAACTTTAATCAGAGGGGGTTTCTTTATCCCCACTGATTATTAGTCTTCACCAATCGGGCTTTTAAGGGCAGTTAGGCTCCCACCTAAACTCCTTTGCCTCTGCTGAATTTAAGGTGGGAGTATTACAGCCCGTTAATGCGGGATAAAAAAATTTGCGAAAAAAAGAATTATTTTAGAGGAATTTCTCACACTTGTGTAGAAATATAAAGTATAGCAGTTATAAAGGAGGAGTTTACATGTTAAACTTTAACATTCGTGGTGAAAATATTGAGGTAACTCCAGCTATTCGAGAGTATGTTGAGAACAAAATCGACAAAGTTGAACGTTATTTTAACGAAGATGTTAACGCCAACGCTAACGTAAATTTAAAGGTTTATAATGACAAGCAAACAAAAGTGGAAGTTACAATTCCAATGAAAAACTTAACTCTTCGTGCAGAAGAGCGTCATAATGATATGTATGCTGCAGTTGACCTAATTGTTGATAAATTAGAACGTCAAATTCGTAAGCATAAAACAAAGGTAAACCGTAAATTCCGTGAGCGCGAAGGTGCAGGCCTTTATTTTGCTACTACTCAAGCAGTAGCTGATGTATCGACAGAGGATGAAGAATACTCTATTGTTCGTACAAAGCAATTTGATCTAAAACCAATGGATCAAGAAGAAGCTGTATTACAAATGAATATGCTTGGGCATGATTTCTATATCTTTACAGACGCGGAATCAAACGGCACAAATATTGTCTACAAACGCAAAGACGGTAAATACGGCTTAATCGAAACAACTTAAACTTCATATGTACAAAGGCTCTCGCCACAGCGGGAGCCTTTTTTATGACTTTATCGTCCTGCTAGTGACACTGTTTGCATGAAACTGTTACACAATGGTAAAATGAAATTTGAGACTATATAGGAAGTGAAAAAATTCATGGTAAACCTATTAAATAAATTATTTGATTTCAATAAACGTGAGTTAAAAAAATTAGAAAAAATCGCTGACCAGGTTGAGGGATTCGCTTCTCAAATGGAACAGCTTTCAGATGATCAATTACAAGCGAAAACAGAAGAATTTAAAAAACGTTTTGCCGACGGAGAGAAATTAGAGTCGATTCGTGCGGAAGCTTTTGCCGTTTGTCGTGAAGCGTCTAAGCGTGTGTTAGAGATGTACCCATTCCGCGTACAGATTATGGGTGCTGCTGCACTTGATGAAGGTAATATTTCGGAGATGAAAACCGGGGAAGGTAAAACGTTAACGGCTACAATGGCTGTTTACCTGAATGCCATTACTGGTAAAGGTGTGCATGTTGTCACAGTCAACGAGTATTTAGCGAGTCGTGATGCTGAAGAAATGGGGCATCTGTATAATTTCTTAGGCTTATCAGTTGGTTTAAACTTGAACAGCCTGTCAAAAGAAGAAAAACGTGCAGCCTATGAAGCTGATATTACGTATAGCACAAACAATGAGCTAGGCTTTGACTATTTACGTGATAATATGGTGCTTTATAAAGAAGAACGTGTACAACGTCCGTTGCATTATGCAGTAATCGATGAGGTTGACTCGATTTTAATTGATGAAGCGCGTACGCCATTAATTATTTCGGGTCAGGCTGGGAAATCAGCGCAGCTTTATAAACAGTCTAATGCGTTTTGTCGTATGTTAAGTGCGGATACGGATTACACATATGAAGAGTCAACAAAAGGTGTTACGTTAACAGATGCCGGTGTTGAAAAAGCGGAGAAGGCATTTGGTATTGATAACCTATTTGATTTAACGCATGTACGTTTAAACCATGCTATTAACCAATCGTTAAAGGCACACGTAAGTATGCATAATGATGTAGATTATGTTGTGCAAGATGGAGAAATTGTTATTGTTGACGGCTTTACGGGTCGTTTAATGAAAGGTCGTCGCTACTCAGATGGACTACATCAGGCGATTGAGGCTAAAGAGGGCGTAGAGATTCAAAATGAATCGATGACGATGGCGACAATTACGTTCCAAAACTATTTCCGTATGTATCAAAAGCTTTCAGGTATGACAGGTACAGCGAAAACAGAGGAAGAGGAATTCCGTAATATTTATAATATGAGTGTTGTGGCGATTCCAACGAATAAGCCGATTGCTCGTGATGACCGTCCAGACTTAATTTTTGCTTCAATGGAAGGAAAATATAAAGCGGTGGCGGCAGATATTGCAGAGCGCCATAAAGCAGGACAACCTGTTCTTGTTGGTACTGTTGCCATTGAAACGTCTGAAATCATTTCGAATTTATTGGATAAACATAAAATTCCACATAATGTCCTGAACGCGAAAAACCATGAGCGTGAAGCTGAAATTATTGCTAATGCTGGTACGAAAGGCGCCGTAACAATCGCTACGAACATGGCTGGTCGTGGTACAGACATTAAGCCTGGAGAAGGTGTAATGGAGATTGGCGGTTTAGCGGTAATTGGTACGGAGCGTCATGAATCTCGTCGTATCGATAATCAGCTGCGTGGTCGTTCTGGTCGTCAAGGGAATCCAGGGGTTACACAATTCTATCTGTCACTAGAAGATGAATTAATGCGTCGTTTTGGCTCTGATAATATGAAGTCCATGATGATGAGATTAGGGATGGATGATTCACAGCCACTACAATCAAAAGTTGTTTCAAGAGCAGTAGAATCAGCTCAAAAACGTGTTGAAGGAAATAACTTCGATGCTCGTAAACGTTTATTACAATATGATGATGTGTTACGTCAGCAACGTGAGATTATTTATAAAGAACGTTATGACGTATTAGAAACAGATAATATGCGTGTCCTTGTTGAGTCTATGATTCAAGAAACGATCGACAATGTTGTCGCATTGTATACGCAAGGCGAGCAAAAGGATTGGAACTTAAAAGCCATTGATGACTTTGTCGGTGCAAATCTCCTAGGTGAAGATGATCAGACGGTAGAAGATTTCCAAGGCAAATCTGCTGAAGAAATTAACCAAATGATTTCTGATGCTGTTCATGCGCGTTATGATGAAAAAGAGACAGAGCTTACACCAGAGCGTATGCGTGAATTTGAAAAGGTTATTTTATTGCGCTCAATTGATACGAAGTGGACTGATCATATTGATGCAATGGATCAGCTACGTCAAGGTATCCATCTTCGCGCATATGGTCAAAATGACCCGCTTCGTGAGTACCAACAAGAAGGTTTTGCTATGTTTGAGGATATGGTCGCTTCCATCCGCGAAGATGTAGCGAAATATGCAATGAAGGCAGAAATCCGCAGTAACTTAGAGCGTGAGGAAGTTGCAAAAGGACAAGCTGTTAATCCGAAAGAGGATGGTTCTCCAGCACCGAAAAAGCAACCTGTCCGTAAGGCTGAGAATGTCGGACGTAATGATTTATGTCCATGTGGAAGTGGGAAGAAATTTAAAAACTGCCATGGTGCAGGTCAATAAGTTTACGATTACGAAAAGATCATTTTAACTACACGTTAAAATGGTCTTTTTTTGCGTGTGCGGGCATGTGTAACTGGAGGAGGAATTTTGTGTAAGCTATGCATTGCGCATAGCAAGAACTTTTTTAAATCAAAATCAGCTCTATTAAAGAGGTGATGATTATTAGCATTCTTAAGTGAAGAGGAGGCTTCCATGCCCATAATTGTTGCTTTGAAATAAAGTCGTACTGTTTAAAATAAAGTTATACCGTTTATAAAAAAATTGCACCGTTTTGCCCCTTTAGATTACACTCATAATGAACATTTTCTGTTTTAAAAAAGTAACATCAAGATTTCCTATGGTGTTACCTATACAAATTATAAGAGCCTTACTAAATGAGCAAGGCTCTTATAATTCAATAACTTTATTATCAATTCACAAAAATAGCATTAAATACTAGACTAAAACTGTTTCTATTACTTAGATTTTATAAAGTAGATTCCTATTCCAAAGTTATAAATAGCATGAGCAATCATTGAAGGAATTAAAGAACCAGTAAAATAAAACAATAATGCAAATATCAGTCCATTAATAAGTACTAATACGTATGCTAAATAAACACCTTTATACTGCGGTATATGAATGATCCAAAATAGAAAGGAACTAAAAATAATTACGACTCCATCAATGATATGATGATAACCAATAAACAAACCTATTAGTACACCCCTGAAGAAAAACTCTTCAAAAAAGCTTCCCCCTAGTGAACTAACGGCAATACCACTTGAAGTCTTCATTATTTTATTTATTATTTCTGCGCTTTCAGTTTGAGGAAGCTCTGTTTTTGTTTTAATTATGAGACCAACTACAATTAATACTATAATCGTACCAACAATCAAACCTAGTAAGGTAACAAAAAGGTACGAGTGATCATTGGGAACAAACAACGAAACAATAAAGGGTATGATTTCTCCCCATCTAAAGATCGCTATAAGCATTAAACCTAATATTAAGAAAGGAGTTAATCCTAATACAATTTGACTCAATAATTTATAATGCTCTCTCGAACTTAATTCAATCATAAACTTATTCTCCTTTTCCCTCATGATGACTGTTAAACAATACACGAATCGCTTCTCCTAAAAACTCAGTCATATTAACAGGTAATATGGCTTTAATAATTCCCAATTGTTTTTCTAAATTATTATTGGAATTATAAAACTCTTCTAAAGGTACAGGAAGCATTTCTATTATTTCTTTTAATTCTCTCTGTACTTCGTGACTTTCAGGGGTTAGTTCATTGTGGATTGCTGCTTGAAAAAAAGATAACAACCTCATATTCAGCCTATCTAATGCTATTTGTTGAGATTTACTTTTGGGAATAATAGCATCAATTGTATCTATTGAGAAATACCGATTCAAAATTTTTCTTTGATCTTCTTCTAATCGAATAGAATTCATGAGCAACATAAAATCTTCGTTAGTTAAATCACCGGTTTCATTTAATAGAGCCTTAATCCTGGTCATCATTCCCAATGACATATTTATTTTATCTCTCTTATCGAGAAGTAAAGCTTCCTGAATTTCTAACATTTCTTTAAAAGAATACTCTGGGTCTTCAAGCCTTTGTTTGATTTCGTATAAAGGTAAGTTCAAACTTTTTAGCAACTGTATGTTATAAAACTTCTTCAATTCATCCCCAGTATAAATTTTCTGATTTAATTCATTTCTCTTACTAGGTACAAGTAGACCTATTTTCTCATAATGTCTAAGTGTCCTTATCGTTGTATTAACTGCTTTTGCAAATTTACCTATAGTAAGTTCCAAATAATCCCCTCCAAACATTAGTTACTTTTAAGCTCCTATATCATCTATATTAGATTGTGACGTAACGTCCTTCGCAATACATAATAAAAAAAGACAACCTTCTCTGCCAAAAAGGTTGTCAACGCCAACTGTTTAAACTTTCAACAAATGGGGTACTCATATTATACATATTTATCACTCTACAACTTCTATGTGGAGGCTAATAGATTTATGCGGATATACAACGTTAAGCTAAAAAAGCCCCCAAACGACGCTTTGGTAATGTTAAACTTTAATTACACGAGGGGGCGAAAAAATGGACTATACTAAAATCTATAATGAGGAACTGATTGCCTTAGTAAAAGAGAAAATAAAGTCAGTCGGTGAAATTAAAGCGGTGAAGTTTTTGAGAGAGCAAACAGGTATATCCTTAATACAGGCAAAAAAATTTGTAGATTTTTGTAAAGAATAGACATAAAAATTAGAGACAATAAATTAACCTGTGTTTTATTGCAACAATATTTTAAAGCATACAAAATAAATATAATAAACGTTCCCAAATGGAAGTTAGGGAATAAAACACCCCATTCAATTGAATGAGGTGTTTGTTTTTTGCTGCTTATAATCAGTATGTCCCCAAATCAGGCTTTGGGAACAACCTCATTCAAATTAAATACTTGTAGCATATTTTTCAATCTGCTTTTCTTTTTGAGCTACTAATCCTGTTTTAGAAAACTTATTAAATTGTTCTTTATCCAAAATTTTTGTTAGTTGATTCATAACCATTTCAGTAATCATATCCTTCATATCGCCAGAACTTTGTTCGTTTTCTTTTGATTTAGGTAACTTTGTTTCTTTAATCATCACTATCTCGCCATTTGCTTTCGTCACGTAATGACGTATATAGCCTTTCTCTTTTTTAATTTCATATGTTGCTTTAGATTTTTTATTTTTATCTAAAAACAAATCATCTGATAAACGATTGGAGCCATCTTTTTTTAGGGTGCTAAGGTAATTACTATTTCCTAGTTGAATATTCATTATAACCTCCTGATATGTAATATATTTACTTTTTATATCGGTCATTGTTTACTTTCTTGTACAACAGTTTAGTTGATTAATACGTTTGCTTAAGCTATACAATCCCATTTAAAATAACGTTCCAAAATCAAAGTTTGGAAACACACCAAAAAGGCACGAATGTTGTTAAATCAACGTTCGTGCCTTTTTATGAGGCTATTGTTTATACAGCTTTTTATACAAAGCTATATAAACATAGCTATGATAGGACTTTTCGAGATTTTTTTAATTTAACGTGAAATACGTGTTTGCAGGGTGTTTTTGATCAATCTTTATTCCAAAGCTATAATAATAGGTTCATCATCAAAAGTAGGGGATAACATTTGGTAAAACGTATTCCATGTATATAAGTGGATTGAAGTAGAGACTTGGTGACTTCTTGGGAATCAGCGTCACAAATGGGACCTTGGAGCGCGCAATAAGGGGAACGAGGGCTAGAGCATCACAACCTGTGATAACGCTTTCGTGACCAACCATCGTGCCACTGCCGCTCCGCTTTCGCGCAAAAAACACCTGTTGCTGCCACTACGTTTGCCGCTTCGCTTTCGCGCAAAAAACACCTTTTGGCTAAGCGCTCATCGGACGCCCCTAAGAAAGCGCCCAGTCAGAACGGAAATCCCCCCAACATTATGGTGTAAATTAAATTATTAGATAATTCAGAAAAAAGTATATAATACTACAACAATAGGTAAATAGTTCAATGAAAAGGGTAATGTTTATAACTTTTATCTAGTTTATTATAAATATATAAATGGTTGAAAAGTTTTATATGGTGTGATAAGTGTGGACTTACTTTCTTTGAATTAAGGGGGTGATTCATGTGTGGATATAAAAATTCTCGAGGAAATACATTGGAGTATACCAATATATTTATTACTATACTCCTCTTTACTAGAAAAAATAATTTTAAGGGGGATAAACATGCAAAATGATGACATTATGAGTGGTGAAACGATGCTGTATATGCCGGAGTATGATGCCTATGGGAACTTGTGCACACGTGTGATAGAACGGGATTATCAATATATATCAAAATTATCACCGACAAAATTAATGGATTATAATCTACGGTATTTCGGTTCAAGCCTAAGAGGGGCATTCGATGGCTCGAAAATGATACTTGGAAAGCTGAATAAAAATCCAATCGTTGTTCATGAAGGAAGTGATATTGTATGGTTTCCAAGTAAATCTCCTTTACATCCTGAATGTATATGGTTGGCTGTCCATCATATTGAGGACTATCAAGTTGTGGATAAAAAGAGTACAAAAATAGTTTTTATGAACGGCAAGGACATTATTGTGGATTTAAGTGTTAGATCATTTGAATACAGAATTCAAAGAGCGTTTTTACTAAAGGATAAACTAGAGAAACGAACAAAACACTTACTAGTACAACATGATCGAGTGAAAGTATATCCACGCATGGCAAGCCACAGTTCTAAATATGAGGATAAAGCTTAAGACGAATGATTGTCGTACATTTAGTTATGTAAATCAAGCCGTATTGTTAAAAAAGTATGTTTTCCGACGTAAAAACGTTATAATAAAAAAATACGGGGCTTACAAAAAATAGAGATATGAGCATTTTGAATGCATCTCGAGAACGATGAGAACTTAGCAAGAATCATTTGGATTAAAGGCACATACCGATACTTCGGTAACTCATCATGAATATTTACAAATAGCCCCATTAATAATGTTCGGAGGATTTAACAATGATAGAATTAGCAGATGTACGTAACGCGTTAGACACTTCAGCCAAAAAATTGGCGGATTTTAGGGGGTCTCTTTGACTTAGAAAACAAAGAGGCACGCATGCAGGAATTAGATGAAATGATGCTTGAGCCAGGCTTCTGGGATGATCAGCAAGGCGCACAAGTAATCATTAATGAGGGTAATGGCTTAAAGGCAATTGTGAATGAATATAAAGATTTAGTGGAAACATATGAGAACTTAGATATGACGCTAGAGCTATTGCGAGAAGAGCCTGATGAAGAATTGCAGGAGGAGCTGGGCACAGAATTAGTAGAATTCCAGCAAAAAATGGGCGATTTTGAGCTGCAATTACTATTAAGTGGTCCATATGATCAAAACAATGCGATTTTAGAGTTGCACCCAGGAGCTGGTGGTACGGAATCTCAGGATTGGGGCTCAATGTTACTTCGTATGTACACACGTTGGGCAGAAAAACGTGGCTTTAAAGTCGAAACAGTTGATTATCTTCCAGGGGATGAAGCAGGTATTAAATCTGTAACATTGTCCATTAAGGGTCATAATGCTTACGGCTATTTGCAAGCAGAAAAAGGTGTCCATCGTTTAGTGCGTATTTCACCGTTTGACTCTTCTGGTCGTCGTCATACATCATTCGTTTCTTGTGATGTTATGCCTGAATTCGATGATAATATTGAAATTGATATTCGCACAGAGGATTTAAAAATTGATACGTATCGTGCAACAGGAGCAGGTGGTCAGCATATTAATACGACAGATTCAGCTGTTCGTATTACGCACATCCCGACTGGTACTGTCGTACAATGTCAGGCAGAACGTTCACAAATTAAAAACCGTGAAAAAGCAATGACGATGTTAAAAGGGAAACTCTATCAATTAGAGATCGATAAGCAGCAGGCGCAGCTAGATGAAATCCGTGGTGAACAGAAGGAAATTGGCTGGGGCTCACAAATTCGTTCATATGTATTCCATCCATATTCAATGGTGAAGGATCATCGTACAAATGAAGAAACAGGTAATGTAGGAGCGGTGATGGATGGTGATGTAGATCCATTCATTAATGCATACTTACGTTCAAAAA
This sequence comes from Lysinibacillus sp. fls2-241-R2A-57, assembly GCF_030209535.1. Taxonomy (NCBI): domain Bacteria; kingdom Bacillati; phylum Bacillota; class Bacilli; order Caryophanales; family Bacillaceae; genus Lysinibacillus; species Lysinibacillus sp. fls2-241-R2A-57. Next base: position 15,197 of record NZ_JARVRU010000020.1, on the reverse strand, counting down.
TCGGATAATGAAAGCCCCCTCAGAGGCACAGTGAAATTGTGCTCCTGAGGGGATTTTTTGTTCTTCTAGATTAGCAATGATCGGTCGCCCTCTCAAAAAGGTGGATGATATGGATTGTCTTGACTAAGCTGCTTACGTTCATTCATGTAATGCTTATAAAGCATCGATGCATTGACAAATTGCTTGCTAATAGAAGCATATTGAATGGGTAGTTCAATTTGTTTATCATTTTTTAGTGTGACGATACAACCCGTTTTACTCGGTACAATATTCGAAATGGCGTGTAGCCCGATCCAAATATTGTGGACAGAGTTTGGCGAATAAGTTGGTAGAAAAATACAAGGGTAACCATAATCATAAGCAACAACGATTGGAAGTTTATGTTGATTACCGAAGAAGCGCTTGGCGGAATGTTTTGCTGCCTCATAGGTTGTTCCGAGTGAAATACAAGATTTTCGTAATATATGCAGTGGCTTCCGTGTGACGATGAGTTCATTATGCTTGTCGATTACCCGTGTGAAAATTTTAGAGTCGTACTGAATTGGTTGAAGTAAATAGGTGTTGAAAGACATTAAATATCCATTGACATAATTTGCTGGCATATATGTAGTGCCTCCTTTTCTATTTATTATTGAAGTGTAAAATATAAATTTGAATTCAGAAAATATAGATAAAAGACAAAAGTGATTGATATTCCAAGCAATTGCTTAGAGAAATTGCTTGAAATTACTCGAGATTAATAGCAAATCGAAGTGATTTTCGGTTCTTAAGCATTGCTTTTTAAATTCAATTTTCATATAATTTAGAAAAGGATCGAGGTGAGATCGTTGGATAAATATTATTCGTATACAGATTTTCTAAAAGCCGTTGGTCAGTCAAAGAAAGTGGATGAGGCAGAGAAATTATTGAACGAGATTTATTTAGATTTATTTTTAAATCATATCCAGCGTATGCATCGTGAAGAGCAGCTCATGGTTCTGATAGATAGAGCACTCGATGAAAAAGATGAAAAGGCATTTCATCTATACGCAACCGAACTAAAAGTCTTACACGAAGTAGCAAGTGAATAATATGATGAGCCCGCTCTCCGTTTATTGGAGGGCGGGATTTTTTTGCTACTTTCTTTGGAAGATTGGTGATTTGGGGTGCCCTGAACTCGTCGGAACTTCATATGGCTTGAGTGGATATGGTGGCATTAAGCTGAGCCAGGACCTGAGCAGATATTTTTTGAAGTAATCGAAATCTTCCTAGGACCCGAGCGATTCTTGGTCGACCCCAATCAGATTTACGTCCGCCCTGAGCGAATCTTCACCAAACCCGATCAGATTTACGACCGCCCCGAGCGAAACTTCGTCGAACCCGATCAAATTTATGGCTGACCCGAGCGAAACTTCGCCGACCCCGATCAGATTTACGGCTGACCCGAGCGAATCATCGCCAAACCGATCAGATCTATGGCTAAGCGGAGCGTATCTTCGGTCAACCCGAGCGAATCTTCGTCGACCCCGATCAGATCTATGGCCAAGCCGATCGTATCTTCTGGTTACCTGATCAAATCTTCAATCAACCCGATCAGTTCTTCAGCCTACCCGAACATTTCACCTCCTTACCCAATCGAAACTCCCAGGACTCGAGCTCGACGAGGAGAGTCTATTATCAAACGATTGAAAATCTCCTCTAGGCTAATGCATTTCCATCCGTCCATCTCGATTAGCTAACATTTGGAAAGGGTAATCTATTAACAGGAACTCTATGTTTACAGACAGCAGTTAAGTCGCCGTAAGGAATATCACTTTTTTTGCTCTACAATTATCGAATGTATAAGTAAGCTTTCATTAAGCACTTCGGCCATATGTTCTACATTGTAGCAAAAGAATAAAAATTTACAAACATTCGTTCGTTAAATGTTCGAAATTTTAATACTGCTATGCTAAAATATATGTACAAATTGGTAGGAAAGGACGGGGACATGTGTGCAAACATTTGATTTACAAGCGCCATATACGCCTAATGGGGATCAGCCACAGGCAATTGCGGAATTAGTGGAGGGTGTACTTGCAGGTAAACGTCATCAAACATTGCTCGGTGCAACAGGAACAGGAAAAACGTTTACGATTTCTAATGTCATTAAAGAGGTAAAAAAACCGACACTTATTATGGCGCACAATAAAACATTAGCGGGTCAATTATATAGTGAGTTTAAAGAGTTCTTCCCTAATAATGCAGTTGAATACTTTGTCAGCTACTATGATTACTTTCAGCCAGAGGCCTATGTGCCACAGACGGATACTTATATCGAGAAAGATTCAAGCATTAATGATGAAATTGATAAGTTACGTCACTCTGCGACATCTTCATTATTTGAGCGTGAGGATGTCATTATTATTGCGTCCGTGTCCTGTATATATGGTTTAGGTTCTCCAGAAGAGTATCGCGAAATGGTCGTGTCAGTGCGTACCGGAATGGAAATTGAACGTAATCAATTGCTTCGAAAGCTAGTCGATGTACAGTATGAGCGTAATGATGTGAGTTTTACGCGTGGGACGTTTCGGGTACGTGGAGATGTAGTGGAAATATTACCAGCATCCCGTGATGAACATTGTATTCGTGTGGAGTTTTTCGGAGACGAGATAGATCGAATTCGCGAGGTAGATGCGTTAACGGGTGAAATTTTAGGGGATCGTGACCATGTCGCTATTTTCCCAGCATCCCACTTCGTTACACGAGAAGAAAAACTGCTAAAAGCCATTGAAAATATTGAAAAAGAGTTGGAGGAGCGCCTAGCTCTTTTACGTGCGGAGGATAAATTATTGGAGGCGCAGCGTTTAGAGCAGCGTACTCGTTATGATTTAGAAATGATGCGTGAAATGGGCTTCTGCTCAGGGATTGAAAACTACTCGCGTCATTTAACATTGCGTGAAGCGGGGGCAACTCCATATACGTTATTTGATTATTTCCCAGAGGATTTTTTACTTGTTGTCGATGAAAGTCATGTGACATTGCCACAGGTTCGAGGAATGTTTAATGGTGACCAAGCACGTAAAGGTGTGTTGGTAGAGCACGGCTTCCGTTTGCCATCAGCACTAGATAACCGTCCTTTACGCTTTGAGGAATATGAGAAACGTATTCATCAAGCCATTTATGTCTCGGCAACACCTGGCCCATATGAGCTTGAGCATACGCCGGAAATGGCGCAGCAAATTATTCGTCCAACTGGGCTGCTTGATCCACAAATTGACGTACGTCCTATTGAAGGACAAATTGATGACTTAATCGATGAAATTCAAGGACGTATTGCTTGTGATGAGCGGGTACTCGTGACAACATTGACGAAAAAAATGTCTGAGGATTTATCAGCTTATTTGAAAGAAATGGGCTTAAAAGTGGAATACTTGCATTCAGAGATTAAGACACTAGAGCGAATTGAAATTATTCGTGAGCTTCGCAAAGGTACTTATGATGTTCTAATTGGTATTAACCTATTGAGGGAAGGGCTAGATATTCCTGAGGTTTCTCTTGTCGCTATTTTAGATGCTGACAAGGAAGGGTTTTTACGTTCAGAGCGTTCACTCATTCAAACAATTGGACGTGCTGCACGTAATGCCAATGGTCATGTCATTATGTACGCAGATAATATGACGGACTCTATGAAAAAGGCGATTGAGGAAACGAAACGTCGTCGAACACTGCAAATGGCATATAACGAAGAACATGGCATTACACCGAAAACGATTGTTAAGAAGATTCCTGATGTTATTCGTGCGACACAGGTGGCAGAGGAAGAAGAGTCTTATGTAGCGAAGGCAACAAAAGGTAAGAAGCTGACGAAGGCGGAAAGAGAGCAGTTACTTGCTACGCTAGAAGTAGAAATGAAGGAAGCAGCAAAAGCGCTAGATTTCGAACGTGCTGCTGAGCTGCGCGATACAATATTTGAATTGAAGGTAGAAGGGTGAATGGCTTGTGAAAAATACTGAAATAGTCGTGCAGGGCGCGCGAGCACATAATTTAAAAAATATTAATGTCACAATTCCACGTGATCAACTAGTAGTGTTAACAGGTTTATCGGGCTCAGGGAAATCATCATTAGCGTTTGATACGATTTATGCTGAGGGACAACGTCGTTATGTAGAATCACTTTCAGCCTATGCCCGACAATTCCTTGGTCAAATGGACAAACCAGACGTCGATGCGATAGAGGGGTTATCTCCTGCTATTTCCATCGATCAAAAAACGACGAGCCGTAACCCACGTTCTACAGTTGGTACAGTAACGGAAATCTATGATTATTTACGTTTGCTATATGCGCGCATCGGTAAGCCTATTTGTCCGAATCATGGTATTGAAATTACTTCCCAGACGATTGAGCAAATGGTCGATCGTTTATTATCTTACCCAGAAAGAACGAAAATGCAGTTGCTTGCTCCAATGGTCTCAGGGCGCAAGGGAACGCACGTAAAGTTACTGGAGGATTTAAAAAAGCAAGGCTTTGTTCGAGTGCGGATCGATGGGGAACTACGTGATTTAGATGATGCGATTGATCTTGATAAAAACAAAAAGCATTCGATTGAAGTAGTCATTGATCGTGTTGTGATGAAGGAAGGTGTAGCGGCACGTCTTAGCGACTCCTTAGAGACAGCATTGCGTTTAGCTGATGGGCGTGTACTTGTCGATGTGATGGAACATGAGGAATTATTATTTAGTGAGCATCATGCCTGTCCATTATGTGGATTTTCTATTGGTGAGCTAGAGCCTCGTATGTTTTCATTTAACAGTCCATTCGGAGCTTGCCCAAGCTGTGATGGTTTAGGTTCAACACAAGAGGTAGATCTTGATTTGGTAGTACCGGATTGGGACCGTTCTTTATTAGAGCATGCTTTAGCACCGTGGGAACCAACTAGCTCACAATATTATCCACAGTTATTAAAGGCTGTTTGTGATCATTATGATATTCCGATGGATGTACCTGTAAAGGATCTTCCGAAAGAAAAGATGGATAAAATTTTATATGGTTCTGGTAAAGATAAAATCCACTTCCATTATGAAAATGAGTTTGGCAATGTGCGAGATCAAATGATTGAATTTGAAGGTGTTGTGCGTAATGTGGAGCGTCGTTTTAAGGAGACCACTTCTGATTACGTGCGCGAACAAATGGAAAAATATATGGCGCAGCAAGCATGTCCTTCTTGTAAAGGTTATCGCTTAAAGCCTGAAACATTAGCTGTAAAACTAGCAGATAAGCATATTGGTGAAGTCACTCAGTATTCGATTCAGGAAGCTGATACATTTTTCAAAGAGCTGGATTTATCAGAAAAGGATATGCAAATTGCTCGACTAGTTTTACGTGAAATTGAAGAACGACTAGGCTTCCTCGTAAACGTAGGATTAGATTATTTAACATTAAGTCGAGCAGCAGGAACACTTTCAGGGGGAGAAGCTCAACGCATTCGCCTCGCTACACAGATTGGCTCGCGTTTAACAGGTGTCCTCTATATTTTAGACGAGCCATCAATCGGCTTACATCAACGCGATAATGACCGTCTCATAAGCACACTGCAAAATATGCGCGATATTGGCAATACGCTTATTGTTGTCGAGCACGATGAAGATACGATGCTGGCAGCGGATTATCTCATTGATGTTGGTCCTGGTGCAGGTGTGCATGGTGGTCAAATTGTAGCGGCAGGAACACCACAGGAAGTAATGGAAAATGAAAAGTCTTTGACGGGGCAATATTTAAGTGGTAAGAAGTTTATTCCACTGCCAATTGAGCGACGTAAACCGAATGGACGCAAATTATCGATTAAAGGTGCTAAGGAAAATAATCTTCAAAATGTGAAAGTTGATATACCACTTGGCTTATTCGTTGCAGTAACAGGGGTTTCAGGATCAGGTAAATCAACGCTTATTAATGAAATTTTATATAAATCATTGGCTCAAAAGCTTAATCGTTCAAAGGTGAAGCCAGGCCAACATAAAGAAGTAACAGGGATGGAAGAGCTCGAAAAGGTTATTGATATTGACCAATCACCAATCGGTCGTACACCACGCTCTAATCCTGCTACTTATACAGGTGTGTTTGATGATATTCGAGATGTTTTTGCAGCAACAAATGAGGCGAAGGTACGTGGCTATAAAAAAGGTCGCTTTAGCTTCAACGTTAAGGGAGGTCGCTGTGAGGCTTGTCGTGGTGACGGTATTATCAAAATTGAAATGCATTTCCTACCAGATGTTTACGTGCCGTGTGAAGTCTGCCATGGGAAACGCTATAACCGTGAAACACTTGAAGTAAAATATAAAGATAAGAGCATTGCGGATATTTTAGATATGACGATTGAAAACGCAGTCGTATTCTTCGAAAATATTCCGAAAATCCAGCGTAAGCTACAAACAATTGTGGATGTTGGATTAGGCTATATGAAACTAGGGCAACCTGCAACAACATTATCTGGTGGTGAGGCACAGCGTGTGAAATTAGCCTCAGAATTACACCGTCGCTCAACAGGTAAATCATTCTATATTTTAGATGAGCCGACAACAGGATTACATGCAGATGATATTGCACGTTTACTTGTTGTTTTACAGCGTCTTGTAGAAAATGGCGATTCAGTACTAGTAATCGAACATAATTTAGATGTCATCAAGACAGCAGACTACATTATCGATTTAGGGCCAGAAGGTGGCGACAAAGGTGGTACCATTGTTGCGACAGGTACACCAGAAGAAGTCGTTGAAGTAAGCGGCTCTTATACAGGGAAATATTTAAAGCCCATATTGACAAGAGATCGTATGCGTATGGAAGCTGCATTAGCAAAGGCTTCTCAATAATAGTGGGGTTTTATCCCCACTGATTATTAGTTTTCGACACCGATAAATTACTGCGCGTAAAAAAAGTTCGCAAATTTCCTAAGAGAGATTTGCGAACTTTTTTACGTGCGCCCAGCATGCGGATGTCGATAAAAAGTAAAAGTTGGGTGATAAAACGTAAAAGTGTTGCGATAAAACTCAAAAGTTGGATGACATTTGTTAAGTGTAGCTTTATAAAAAAGTTTGATTGTTTGATTAAAAACATCTCACCTCTATAGATTTTTACGAGATGTTTACGAGAAAATAAAAAATCTCATCGTACATTCCGCAAGGTTTTTAATACAATCATCTACACTCTATGTCTTGGAAAATGTAATGGTTTCTCCAATATTAAATGTTTTACTTTTCTTCTTTCCGTCCAATTCCCATGTTATTGTGATCGTTCCTTTACTCAATAAATCTTTGATATCCTTATTTTCAAGCTGCTTATAATTTATAATGATTTCGTCTTTATATTCTATCTTATTTTTTTCTGGATCTTTATTTTGATAACTAGAACCGGTCCAATAAACGTCTTCGCCTAATAACTCACGAAATGAATAGGGTATGTTTATTTCTAAATCATCGATATTATCGGAGTAATCTACATTTAATATAAATTCTAGTTTTTTATAGTTATTTTTCTGATATTTATCTATATTGTTGTAATTTTCCTGAGTCTTTTCATCAAGCTCAATTATTTTAGTATTAATATTAATTATTGGGTTAAAGCGATAATACGTATAAGTACCTACCCCGACTACTAAAAAAACTAGCAAAAGAACAACTATGAACCGACTTTTGTTCAAAATATCCCTCCTACTTAAAAAGAAAAACAATAACTTAATGCTCAAGCATCGGTTATTGTCTTTCTATTACCAATTACGGTTGAATTAACTTATTAAATTTAACTTACTTTAATAACTACTTACCAGTTTAATACATCATACGCCCCCCAGGAAAGCGCCCGGCATGCGGATGTCGATAAAAAGTAAAAGTTGGGTGATAAAACGTAAAAGTTGGTCGATAAAATTCAAAAGTTGGGTGATAAAACGTAAAAATGTTCCGATAAATTCAAAAGTTAGATGACATTATGTTAAAACGCTATGAAAATAAGCCTAAAAAAAGATATATGCCCAATTTTTTCATTTTTATGGTGAAACTTTTCACAAGATGATTCGTATAAATAGTATAACGAACTGAGGGAGGCTATTTAATTATGCAAAATGAACGTCAACGAATTTTAGAACTTGTGGAAAAAGGAACAATTACAGCGCAAGAGGCGATTACATTATTAGAAGCGTTAGAGCAACCTAGCAAGTCCACTCAAAATGTTATGAATGATGTCTCAAATGAGGGCCAGCATTCCTCGACAGAAAAAGAGTCAGTGTTTAAAGAAAGTCACAAAGATGAACAAACGAAAAAAGATGAAGATTTCACTAAGTATTTCCAAGAAGAGATGCGAGATTTCCGTAAAGATTTAACGCAAATTGGTTCACTCTTTATGGATATGATGAATACAGCAGTGAAAAAAGTAAAAGAATTTGATGTTAACTCTCCGTTTGGTGATAAAGTTGAGTTTACACATACGGAAGAAGTGGCAGCTGAACATATAGATAATATATTTGCTGAATTACCGAATGGCAATTTTTCATTAGAATCTGCCGAGGGAGATAGCTTCCAAGTTATTTGCAAGGTGAAGGCACCACTTATTAATGACAGTGAAGAAGAAACGCGTGCTCATTTCCTAGAGCAATTCGTTGTAAAGGAAGATGAAGGTTCACTACGAATTTTAAGTCAACTAAAGCTTGTTCAAGTAAATGTTAAAGTACTTGTACCAAAGGAAAAATTAGAAAAACTATCTGTACGTTTAATGAACGGTAGTGTTACTTTACAAGATACGGATTTTGAGCAATTAAAAGTAAAGACGTTAAACGGTGTGATTAAAGGCTCTAAGTTTAATTTTGGAAAGGCAGAAGTTGATTCTTCTAATGGTTCGATTGAATTAACAAATGTCCGTGGTAAAGATTTAGAAGCTGAAACATTGAATGGTCGTGTATATTTAGATGGTGCATTGGATGAAGTTGAAGCAAAATCGGTCAATGGACATGTTGTTGTCACAACTTGCTCAACCAATTCATCAAAAATCAAGGCGCAAACAGTTGCAGGAGCTGTTGAATTGTATGTGCCACGTACAATATCGTTAAGCGGTAAAATAGTTACGAATTTTGGTAAAGTAGATATTGGTATTCAAGATGCTTCCAAAATCGAATCACAGGATCAATTCTTATCAAAAGTAGTACGTTTTGATAAAGAAGTAGAGAATGCCAATCGACTATTTATCGAAGGTGAATCTAAAACAGGTGCAGTTTTAGTACGTTATACAACAACTGACGAGCAGCATATTTAAGGAACAAAGCATTCGGGCTATGTAAAACAGCATAGCTTGAATGTTTTTTTACTTTCAACAGAAATCGACGCCTCTTCATTGAAGTCGATTTCTGTTTCTTTTATGTCGAGTTTTATGTCAATTTCGTTTTTGCAATGGCAATGAAAGAACGAAATAGAAAGAACTGACACGTAATGAAATGAAACTGTAATAAAAAAAAAGAAATAGAGTGCTATAATAGTAAATGAAATACCTCTTACATAGGTAAGAGATTTAGGTGGTTTAAATATGATAGAAATGAAAAATGTGACAAAGAAGTATCCAAATGGCGTTGTTGCGACAAATGGGATTTCCGTTAACATAAAGCAAGGTGAATTTGTCTATGTTGTAGGTCCAAGTGGTGCAGGTAAATCGACGTTCATTAAATTAATGTATCGCGAGGAAAAAGCTACTTCGGGAGAAATCACTGTTAATGGCATAGATTTAGCTACATTGAAAAATAATAAGGTGCCTTTTTTACGTCGACAACTTGGCGTTGTGTTCCAGGATTTCAAACTACTCCCTCGTTTGAATGTTTATGAGAACGTAGCATTTGCACTAGAGGTAATCGAGGAGGATCCTGTGGAAATTCGTCGCCGGGTAATGGAGGTTTTGGAGCTCGTGGGGCTGAAAAATAAGGCAAGAATGTTCCCTAATGAACTTTCAGGTGGCGAACAGCAGCGTGTTTCGATTGCGCGCTCTGTTGTCAATGTTCCGAAGGTCGTTATTGCAGATGAACCTACTGGAAATCTTGATCCTGAGACATCTTGGGAGATTATGAATTTATTTGAGGAAATTAATGCACGAGGTACAACTATTGTAATGGCAACGCATAACCGTGAAATTGTGAATACAATTCGTCGTCGGGTAATTGCAATTGAAGGCGGCATGATTGTCCGTGATGAGCACGGAGGTGATTACGGCTATGAAATTTAATACTCTAAAACGTCACTTCCGAGAAAGTATAAAGTCACTTGGTCGTAATAGTTGGATGACCATTGCCTCAGTGAGTGCAGTTACAGTTACATTAATATTAGTAGGCGTATTTGCGCTAATTATGATGAATTTAAATAAAGTAGCAACTGATTTAGAGAATGATGTTGAAATTAAAATTTTAATTGATGAAACAGCTGATAAAGCTGCTGAAAAAGCGCTCATGGAAAAAATAAAGAAATTGCCAGGTGTCGAAGAGATGAGTTATTCGACAAAGGAAAATGAGTTAACTAAATTAGTAAAAGATTTTGGGGACGATTTTAAATTATTTGAGCAAAGTAATCCATTACGTAATGTTATTTATGTGAAGGCTTCAGATCCTCAACAAACGGCTAAAGTCGCAAAGAAGATTGATGAATTTGAGTTTACATATGATGTTATGTATGGTGAAGGCAAAGTAGAAAAGCTTTTCAACTTCTTAAATACTAGCCGTAACGTAGGGGTAGTGCTCATTTTAGGCTTATTATTTACAGCAATTTTCTTAATTTCTAATACGATTCGAATTACGATTATTGCACGTGGTGATGAAATAGAAATTATGAAACTTGTAGGAGCAACGAATTCATTCGTGCGTATTCCATTCTTATTAGAAGGTATGTGGCTCGGGCTTTTAGGTTCTATTATTCCGATTGCGGTTGTCGCAACCCTTTACCACAATGTATATAAAATTATTGCGCCTCGACTAAAAGGTGAGCTTATTCAAGTACTTGATTTCTCACCACTTGTGTATCAAGTAAGTGCTCTGATATTACTAATTGGTGTACTAATCGGTGTTTGGGGAAGTTTCATGTCAGTACGTAAGTTTTTAAAAATCTAGTCTTTGAGGATATGGAACGAGTAAAGAAGCTTATTAAAAGCCTCGTGAAAAGTGCCGTCTAGAATGGAAACAACCTAATAGGTGATCAACCAAAATAATAGTCGAAAAGGAGTTCACTCGGTGAAAAGTATGGCGAAAAACTCAATGAAAACACTTACAGCAGCATCTGCACTATTTCTTTTTATCCAAACTCCATCAGCATATGCAACAAATTTATCGGATTTAAAAGATGAAAAAAAACAAATCGAATCAAAGAAAGATGGCTTAAATTCATCTATCAAAAATAAATCAAATGCCATTACTGTAAATGAAGAAAAGCAACAACAAATATTAGATCAAATTCAATCATTAAACGCTGAAATTGACAAAACTAATAGTAATATTAAAAATGTAATGGCAGAAATACATTCTACAAATGAAGAAATAAAAACTTTAGAAGGTTCTATAACGGAGCTTCTGCGCAAAATTGAAGAGCGTGATTTATTGTTAGAGGATCGTGCTCGTGCCATTCAGGCGAGTGGTACCGTTACCTATTTAGACGTACTGCTTAGTTCTAATAGCTTCGTAGATTTTATCGATCGATTCTCTGCTGTTAATTCATTAATGGAAGCAGACCGTCAAATTATCCATGATCAAAAAGAGGACAAGCAAAAATTAGAGGAACAAAAGCAAGTCTTAGAAAGCAAACGCAAAAAGCTTGAAGATAAAAAAGCTGAGCTTGATCGTTTAAAAGCATCATTGGATGGGCAGAAAACTCAGAAAAACAAATTAGTTGATCAGTTAGAAAAAGAACAAGAAAAACTAAAATCAGAGAAAGTTTTACTTGAAAAAGAATACTCTGAGGCACTTGAAATTAGTGATGAATTACAACAAAAGATTATTGATGAGCAAAAACGATTAGCTGAAATTGCCCGCCAACAAGAAGAAAAACGCAAGGCAGCCGCAGCAGCCGCAGCCAAGTCTAAGGCATCTAATTCAGGTAATAGTGGTAATAGTGGTGGTGGGTCTTCAACAGTCCAGGCTCCACAATCGAATGGTACGTGGATTACGCCAACAAATGGTCGTCTAACGTCGCCTTATGGCTGGCGTAATTTTGGCGGAGGTTCAGAATTCCACTATGGAGTCGATCTTGCAAATAATACAGGTACCCCAGTTTGGGCAGCTGCTGACGGTGTGGTTTCCTATGCTGCACCACTAAGCACGTATGGTAATGCTGTCATCATTACGCATTCTATCGACGGTCAAATTTATACGACAGTGTATGCACACTTAAATTCCTTCAATGTTAGTGTTGGCACAGAAGTAACAAAAGGTCAACAAATTGCTACGATGGGCAGCACAGGACGAGTAACAGGACCACACTTACACTTTGAAGTGCACAATGGCCCTTGGCAAGGACAAGCAGTCGGTAGTGTCAATCCATTAAAATATATTCCATTGTAAAAATATTGAAAGCTATACATTAGAATTCATCTAATGTATAGCTTTTTTAGCTTTCTATTAAGTTTTTTATAACCATACTGTCGCGACATGCCTTTCATAAAAGCTTGCTAGTCCAGACCTTACAGTGTCAACAAATCGAAGGCTTCGCAGTAAGTCGGCGGGATGATGTTGAAGCTTTACATAAGTGCCTGAAGAAATAAAAGAGACTGGTAGATACCAACGAATCGACGGATGGAAGATGTGAAGAGACGGAAAGTAGAGATAAAGAGACGGATAGAGGCAGCAAAGCGACGGATAGGACGATTAAATCGACAGAAAGAACCTACGAATCGATGGAAAAAAGAAGAAAAGAGACGGATGGAACTATTAAGATGACGGATATAATAACATTAAGAAAGGGACCAGTCGGCAGAAAGTTTTGGGAAGGCATTTCTATAGTGGTACCTTGAAATCAGCGTTGTTTTGGTAGATAATTGTAAAAGTTAATTAGAAATTATTTTCGGGCGCATTGGTTTTCTGTAGCGAAAGCAAAGCGACAGCTACAATTACGACAAGGCGAAATTGATATAAGTTGATTGGAGTGAGGTTGGGCGACTCCTTGGGATTAGCGTTCCAGACGAGAACCTGGAGCGAGCTTTGCGAGTGAAGTGGCTCATCGGAAGCCCCAGCTGGAACGGAAATCAACCACACGTTATGGTGATGAGCCAGTCATTTTCTAGTTGTGCCACATTTTATGTTAATATTAGAGTATATATACCTTCTGGGGTATTTCAATGAATTTGCTTATAAAAAGTATATTCTTTTCAAGTTTTAGGAAGATTTTTTGAACACAGTGTGAAATGACAGTTCACATAACGATTGTATGCTATGCTGAAATTATCTTTACTTGTGGAGGATTTATCAGGTGAATAATACAGAATGGTTCTCTATTCGGACACTAACATTACCAGCAACGGCTGTCGCTCTCCTTGTGGCATTTTTCATTGTATGGCTAGTTTTACGTGTACAATTTCCGAAAAAATGGTCGGGGGTATATGGAGACGCAGTTTTTACCTTTATTCTTGTTTGGAAATTTAGCATAATTGTCACTGATTTTAAAACTGTTATTGCTCAACCGTTTGCAATCCTTTATTTCAATGGTGGAACAATGGGTGTCATTTTAGGGGTAATGGCCGCTTCACTTCAGATTTGGTGGAAGCGAAAAAAATTACAGTTTGATGCAACTGGAATCGTTGCCTGTAGCTGGGCAATTATTTTAACGCAGTCAATCTATCAATGGCTTGTGGTGTTACTAAATGATAATCAAATCAATAGCGAAGTAATTACTTTAATTGTGCTAAGTACATTAACGATCCTCATACTATGGAAAATGACGGTTATCAATCGTGCACTATTTTTATATACGATTGGGCTTATAAGTGTTGCCTTTTTTCAGCCGCATGGTTTATGGCAACCAGCAGTATGGGTGAGCGTCATATTACTTATACTAGGTATAGCAATATATGACTACTCAAAGAAATTTTCACAAAGTATTTAATTATTGGGAGGTAAGGGATGAAAAAAAATATTGGGCTGCTTATCGTCGTGCTATTAGTAGTCGCGATGATTGGTACATATGTTAAACAGCAGATTGATAAGGACCGTGAAATTGAAACAGCTTCTCTTGGGAAAGCAGTGGATGAAGAAAAGATTGGCTTAAAAAAGGGAGATATACCACCGGATTTTACTTTAACAAGCTTGGATGGAAAAGATGTAACATTAAGTGAGCTTCGTGGAAAGAAAGTCGTGTTAAATTTCTGGGCAACATGGTGTCCACCGTGTAAGGCAGAAATGCCACATATGCAAAAGTATTATGAACAACATGCTAAAGAAGATAATGTGGAAATCATAGCTGTCAATTTAACATCGCAAGAACGTGATTTTTCAGCTGACGGAAAAATTGATACGGTCATGACATTTAGAGATAGCTTCGAACTAACATTTCCTATCCTTCTTGACCAAAAAAAAGAAGTTTCTCCACAATATAATGTTATGATGATTCCTACCACTTATTTTATTGATTCAAATGGATATATTCAACGTGCTATTAGCGGGCCGATGGATGCTAATATGTTAGAAAGCTATGTAGAAGAATTAGACTAAATAAAAAATAATAAATTCAAAGAATCTGCTCGTTTTTTCATTGAAACGAAGCAGATTTTTTATGTGAAAGTTTTATATAAAATATCCTTGATTCGAGAATGAACACCTGCGCTCAGGGGGAATATCCGTGCGAGCAAGGGAAATACCCGCGATAGGCGATGGAATATCCGCGCGATAGGCGAATATCCGAGATGGGCGATAGAATACCCGCGCGAGAAAGGCGAATATCCGCGATAGGCGCTGGCATATCCGCCCGAAAGGCAAATATCCGCGATAGGCGATAGAATACCCGCGCGAGCAAGGTAAATACCCGCGAAAGACAATGGAATACCCGCGCGAGCAAGGTAAATACCCGCGATAGGCGATGGAATACCCGCGCGAGCAAGGTAAATCCCCGCGGAAGACGATGGAATACCCGCGCGAGCAAGGTAAATACCCGCGAAAGCCGATGGAATCCCCGCGCGAGAAGGGTAAATCATAGCTGTCAACTTAAGAAAAGAAATGTGTATTTCTTTCAAAAAGTTGGTATAG